>JALHTS010000206.1 GCA_022865965.1 Ignavibacteriaceae bacterium | reverse complement strand
GAAAAGAAGTAGTGGAACAATAAATGAAATTATTAAAAGCACTATGAATTCTATCTTAGAAAAGGTATTTCCAAAAATTACAGCGAGAGTTATTTTACCTGTACTTCTATCCTCTTCAATATCACGAAAATTGTTTACGACTAGAATATTAGTTATCAATGCTCCAACAGGAAGTGAAATTAAAAATGATAACAATGTAAATTCTTGGTGATGAAGATAATAAGTGCCCATAGTTCCGACTATGCCGAAAAAGATAAAAACAAAAACATCACCTAGACCATTATAAGCCAGCGGGAAAGGACCAGCAGTGTATGCTAATCCGGCAATTATTGATACGACTCCGATTAGAAGAATTAACCATCCGGCAGCATAAACAAGGTAAAGACCTAATAAGAATGTAAGTAAAAAGACAAGAAAAATTCCTAACTTCATTTCATTAACCGAAATCAATCCTGATGAGAGAACACGAAGCGGACCTTTCCGTTTTTCGCTATCGGCTCCTTTCAGATAATCATAAAGATCATTTGTGTAATTGGTTCCAACCTGAATAAGAATAGAACATAATAAAGCAATTAAAGAATACAGCGGAAAAAACTTTCCTGAATAAATTGCCAGCGATGATCCAACCATAACTGGAACCACTGCAGCGAGCAGAGTTTTATGTCTTGCTGCAAAAAACCAGGCTTGGGTTTTTGAAATATTTATTTTTTTGTTATTCAATGTAGGTTACAAAATATTTTATATATTGTATAACCTCACCCTGTTTTCCTCTCCTTAATAAGGAAAGGGACAAAGGGAGAAGTCTAAGGTAACTTAGGAAATTTTTTGAAATCCGGTTTACGTTTTTTCAGATAAGCTTTTTTACCCTCCTGAGCTTCCTCACTCATATAGTAAAGAAGAGTGGCGTTACCGGCTAACTCCTGAATTCCTTGCTGTCCATCCAGTTCTGCATTGAATGCAGATTTTAAAACACGTAAAGCCATTGGACTGTGCTGAAGCATTTGCCTTGCCCATTCAACACCTTCTGCCTCAAGCTGATCAACAGGCACAACTTTGTTAACCAATCCCATTGCATCGGCTTCCTGTGCATTGTATTGTTTGCAGAGATACCATATCTCACGCGCTTTTTTCTGTCCGACAATTCTTGCAAGATAGCTTGAACCGAAGCCACCATCAAAGCTGCCAACCTTTGGACCGGTTTGTCCGAATATGGCATTGTCTGCAGCTATTGTTAGATCGCAAATAACGTGAAGAACATGTCCACCGCCAATTGCATAACCCGCAACTAATGCAACAACAGGTTTTGGAATGCTTCTAATAATTTTCTGAAGATCTAAAACATTTAGTCTTGGAACGCCGTCATCTTTTCCAACATAACCTTTATCGCCGCGAATTCTTTGATCGCCGCCGGAACAGAATGCATACTTCCCATCTTTTGCAGGACCTTTACCGGTTAATAAAATAACACCAATTTCCTGATCTTCACGCGCATCTGTGAAAGCCTCAATCATTTCTTTAACCGTTTCAGGACGAAATGCATTGCGTACTTCAGGACGATTGATTGTTACCTTGGCAATTCCTTCACCACTGAGTTTTTCGTAAATGATGTCTTTATACTCTTTTACTTTAATCCATTGGAAAGGCATAATTATTCCTGTTTTTATGTGATCAAAAATATAGAAAACTGAAGAAAGTTAGAACGGATTAATAAAACTATAAACAATATCGGCATATTGTTTAGTTTCCTCGAGGTGAACATTATGTCCGGAATTTTGAATAATTGAGAGTTTTGAGTCGGTTATCAATCTTTTCATGTGGGAATTTATATCAACAAATTTTTTATCTAACTCACCGCAGATAAGTTGAGCAGGCATTCGAATTTCGGAAAGTCTATCAAATAAAGGTTTCATAACTCCAGTTCCAAATCCAAGTAAGGAATTCGCCAAACCGACTCTATTACATTGTAATTTTCGATTTCTTATTTCCTTTAAGATGTTTTCAGAAATATTTCTTTGAGTTTGAAATATTTCTTTATTCATCCAATCATCAACAAAATTTTCAATCGGATTTGATAAAATATATTCTGCCAGATTTTTATCAGTTCTTTCCCTTTCAAACTTTAGGGCAGAATTATTTATTCCCGCTGAAGCACTTTCAAGAATTAATCCTTCCAGATCATAGGGTAAACTTAATGAGTAGTTTAAGGCGGCTCTTCCTCCCATAGAATAACCAAGGAGAAAAATTTTTTTGCCCGTTACATGCTCTTTAACTTTTTTTATTTGCCGTATGATTGATTCAATTGTATAGTAATTCAGATTTGATGGTGAATCACTTTTGCCGTGTCCGATTAAATCAATTCCAACAAGATTAAAGTTTACCGGGAAATATTTTTCCAAGGTAAGCCAGTCTTCGAGCGAGCCGGTAAATCCGTGAAGAAGAAACAAGTAAGAATTATTTTTTATTTCAGGACGCAGAAATTCATAATTTATTCTTATCGACTCAAATTCAACAAACATCGTCGGAACCTTTTAACCATTCATCAACTTCTTTAACTAAATTATGCCAATAATCTCTTCTTTTCTTAAGTGATTTCTGCGCATTTGTTTTAACTTCAATTACTAAAGGAATATCTGAGCGTCTGTTAAGAGCAAGGTTCAATTGAGTTGAAGTTTTAACGGCTTTGTAATCAATTGTCATTGCTTTAACAATTTTTTCAAAATTCATTTTTGTTGATGTGAGAAAATATTTTTTCAATTCATCTTTCTGGACTGTAATAGGAAGGGAGTTGAATAATCCACCGCCATCGTTATTGATTAAGATAATAGTAAGATTAATATTTTTTGCTTTAGCAATATGTAAAGCTGTTAAGTCATAGTAAAAAGCCAGATCGCCGGTTAACAGAAATGTGCGTTCTTTTGTGGCCTCAGCAATTCCTAAAGCTGTTGAAATAATTCCGTCAATACCACTTGCACCACGATTTTGATGAACCGTGAAATTCTTATTTGTCTTTTGTAAAAAGAAATCCAGATCACGTATCGGTGTGCTGTTTGAAACAAATAAAACTGATTTATCAGGAATGTTTCTTGAAATATGAGAGATGATATTAGGTTCATCAATCAAATGGGAGTTATTTATATATTCAACTTTAAGCCACTCACATAGATCATCAAGCTTAAGTAAAATATTTACCCAATTGGATATTTTCTTTTTCCATGAAGTTCCAACCTTTTTTATCAGTTCATCAATAAATGAGTTAACATCTGCATTAATTACTTTAGTTGCTCTACGCGAAGGATCATAACAATCACCGAATTCATTAATAATAAATCTTGTAGTTTTTATTTTTGAAAGATAATTTTCCAACGATGCAGAAGTGGGAGTTCTTCCAAATTGTAAAATCAAATCCGGCTGGACATTTTTTATAAACACTTTTGACCGCAAAAAAGCATCATAGTTTGTAATGACTAAATCATCTTGCTTAACTCCGGTTCTGAAATTTGAAGCACCATCGGCAAGAATTGGAAATCCTGTTAAGCCGGATAATAATTTAATTTTATTTTTTAACGGTTTATTAAAATTTGCAGGACCAACAATAATTAAACCGTTAGAAGATAGTTTGATTGCTTTATAAACTTCGTTTAACTCTTTTTCTTTAAATAAAAATCTAGAGCCATAAAACATTTGAGCTGCAAAGATCTCATCAATCTCATTCAGCTTTGTTTCAGTTAGTTCGTCCGAATGTAAATGAGGTTCAAGCGGTTTTTCAAAAGGAAAATTTATATGAACCGGTCCACGATCTGCAATCCATGCAATCTGGAATGCTTCAGTTGTTTTCCTTACTAATTTTTCAATTGATTTCTTACCTAGATTCGGTAATCCTGCATCATAAAAAAATCTTATATGGTTTTTATAAAGATTATCCTGATTTATAGTTTGATTTGCCCCAGTATTTCTTAAATATTCAGGGCGATCAGCAGTGCAAACTATAAGCGGAGCACGATTTTGATACGCTTCTACAACCGCCGGGTGAAGTTCAACAGCCGCTGTTCCCGATGTTGTTACAATTGCTACCGGAAGACCGGTTTGTTTTGCTAAACCTAAAGCAAAGAAACCGGATTGTCTTTCATCAATAAATACATGCTTATTTATTTTTTTATTGTTAGCAAAGGCTAAAGTCAGCGGCGTGCTTCTTGAACCTGGAGAAATACAAACATGCTTAAGTCCTGATTCAGCAAGCTGATTAACGAACTTTTCAGCCCAGATAAAATTTTTGTTAACTTTTATTTTCATTGTTGAATAAAGAAAT
>JALHTS010000205.1 GCA_022865965.1 Ignavibacteriaceae bacterium | reverse complement strand
TGGGAATCTCCTCCCAACCTGATTAGTTATCGTATCTATAAACCTTCAGAAAGGAGAGCGACCGGATTGAAGATAACAAAGCAATTTACTAACCGCGAAGGTAAATCTTTAGATCAGTATTTTCTGGAAATTGGAAAGGTAGATCTATTAACTCCCGATGAGGAGATAGATTTAGCTATCAAGCTAAAAAAGGGAGATACGTTAGCCCAGGAAAAACTTATTAAAGCTAACTTAAGATTCGTGGTTTCGGTTGCAAAGCATTTCCAGAATCAGGGTCTTTCCCTGGGTGATCTGATAAATGAAGGAAACATCGGATTAATAAAAGCTGCACAGCGATTTGATGCAACACGCGGATTCAAGTTTATCTCGTATGCCGTGTGGTGGATAAGGCAGGGTATAATGTCTGCATTAGCCAATCACCAAAGAGTGGTTCGTCTTCCGCTGAATCGTGTGGGAGAACTAACCAAGATAAGCAAAGCATACAGGAATCTTGAACAGGAATACGAACGAAAGCCAACCATTGAAGAGCTTGCAAAGATTCTTGAATGGACAACTGAAGAAGTTGCATATGCACTTCAGATTTCTGCCAGATATGTATCAATGGATGCGCCATTAAAAAGTGGTGATGAGAATAAAAACAGTTTGATGGATGTTCTTCCCAATGACAACCAGCCATTACCAGACAATGGTTTAATGAAGGAATCTCTTAAGAATGAAGTCTCAAAAGTTCTTTCCACTCTTGATGCAAGAGAAGCAGAAATAATAAAACTCGTTTTTGGAATTGGGAGAAATCAAAAAGCTACTTTAGAAGATATAGGCGATAGATTTAATCTTACGAGAGAAAGAGTAAGACAGATTAAGGAAAAAGCTTTAAGAAAATTAAGAGTTTCCAATAGGAGCGATAGGCTAAGAGCTTACTTGGGATAAGTGTGAAAGAAGTTGATTTAAAAGCAGTCGAGAAAAATCGGTTTTTGAAAATTTGTTCGAGATTGTATGCGAGCTTCCTCCAAGCAATCCCCACCCTTCCTTTGGGCCTCTATTCGGTTGCTTATGGTGAGAATTTTTAGTTAATAAAAAACCCCCGCCTAGTTATTAAGCAGGGATTGGGGAAATCACACTTACCATTTAAATTGTAATCTATTATAACCTAATGAGTACGCTTACCTGCTCGAATATCTTTACAAGCGTTGCAAAGCTTTCTTCCACTTGTCCCCTTCTTCCTTTTCTTAACACCTTTTCCAGATGAACACGAACCATAAATGTGATAGACTTTACTATCTGCTGAATGAAATGGTGATATTTGTTTTGCCATAATAGGTTCTCCTAGAATTGATTATTGATAGTTAAAGTATATCTGTGATATACTAGTTTAGATTAACTTAACCATTTTATCTGAATTTTTAAACGGTTCTTTAAATTATATAACAAATAAAAAACCCTACCAACTTTCATTGATAGGGCAACAGCCTTACCAGAAGGGAGGGGGTGATCCTTGCTGATAGCGACTGAAAGAAACTTTCAATTTTCCTAAGTTTTTACATTTATTGTAGTATATTTGTTGTAATTGCTATCTATTCAATAATTATAAATCTCTTAACTCTTTATATTACAATAAGTTATAGAATCACTTACAAATTAAAGTACATCTTATACTCAAAAGGATGAGGCATCGTAACTATTGAATGAATTTCTTCATTCTTTATTTTAACCCATTGATCAAGCAGCTCATCATTAAAAATACCGCCGCGTTTTAAGAAATCGTTGTCCGCAGCTAATGCATCCAAAGCTTCCGCAAGATTTCTTGGAAGGAAATGTATTTTATCTTTATAATCATCGGCTAAAAAGTTTTTGTCAATCGGACCAAAACCTTCTTTAACAGGATCAATTTTATTTACAACTCCGTCGATTCCAGCCAGAAGCATAGCAACTAAACACAAATACGGATTTGCAGTTGCATCCGGCGGACGATACTCCAATCTTGTTTCCTGGCGATTGGATATATATTTCGGAATTCTTATAGCGGATGCACGATTTCCCTGCCCGTAAGTTAATGCAACAGGAGCTTCAAAACCCGGGACTAATCTTTTATAAGAATTTGTACTTGGATTTGTAAATGCAGAAAGTGCTGGTCCATGTTTCAACATTCCACCAATAAAATATCTTCCCAATTCGTTAATATTTCCGTACTCACCCTTTTTATAGAAAGCATTCTTACCCTTCTTTGTTAAGTACAAATGCAAATGCATTCCATTACCGGCTTGCTGATACATAGGTTTCGGCATAAAGGTAACATACAAGCCTTTCTGCTTTGCATAATTGAAAAGGATATATTTGGTTGTTACAATATTATCAGCGGTATCAAGCAAATTGCTGAAGTAAGTTTCAATTTCCTGCTGTCCCCTTTCACCTACTTCGTGATGATGATATTTAACGTTAATTCCCTTTGCTTTCAGAAGCTTACAGACTTCATCACGAAAATCATCATACTCATCAAACGGATTTGCAGCGTGATATGCTTTTCCATAAAACTCTTCTGCGTGTTCAACTTTATAATATGATGACGCTGTTCTTGTATCAAACTCAACATTAGAGAAAATGTAGAATTCGAATTCCGGTCCCCACCACGATTGATCAGCACCTGTGGTTTTCTTTAGAAGTAATTCTGCTTTCTTCGCAAGATAACGTCCATCCTGATTGAATGGAGTCCGTTTCTCGTCTGTTAAAACAATGTGAGAATAAAAACTTAAAGTTGAAGCATCACGGAAAGGATCCATTTTTGCAGTAGCAAGGTCAGGAATTAAGATCATATCGCTGTTCTCAACTTTTCTGAATCCGTAGCTTGATCCGTCAAACCCAACACCTTCGGTAATTAACTTTTCAAGAATTTTTTCATAATATGGAAGGGTTATATGATGTAGCCTGCCGGTAAGGTCAATTGCTTTAAGATCAATAAATTCAACTTTATTTTTCTTAATAATATTCTTACAGCTTTGCAGATAATTGTTGTTCATGAATACACCTATGAATAAAGGAAGTTGCTATTTCAAAAATTTTATTAAAGATAAAAATGCCCGGCAAAAAAATTCCACCGGGCTAATAAATATTAACCGTTATAATTCAGTGCATCAATACCGGGATATATTGCTGTTAAATCTAATTCATCCTCAATGCGAAGTAATTGATTGTATTTAGCAACACGATCTGTTCTTGATGCAGAGCCTGTTTTAATCTGTCCGGCATTAGTTGCAACAGCAATATCAGCAATTGTTGTATCTTCTGTTTCACCTGAACGGTGGCTGATAACACTTGTATAACCATTAACCTTTGCAAGTTCGATTGCATCAAGTGTTTCTGTTAAAGTACCAATCTGGTTTAGCTTAATAAGAATTGAATTTGCAACACCGAGATTGATTCCTCTTGCAAGTCTTTCAGTATTTGTAACAAAAATGTCATCGCCGACAAGCTGAATTTTATCACCGAGTTTATCCGTTAACAACTTCCAGCCGTCCCAATCATCTTCAGCCATACAGTCTTCCATAGATACAATAGGATACTGCTTAGCCCAGTTTGCCCAGTAATCAACCATTTTCTCAATCGATATTTCTTTGTTCGGGGCAGATTTAAATAGATGATATGCATTTTTCTCTTTTATAAAGAACTCACTTGCAGCAGGATCAAGAGCAATTGCAATTTCTTCACCAACTTTATATCCGGTTTTTTCAATTGCTTCAAGAATAACTTCTATTGCTTCTTCATTCGATTTTAAGTTTGGTGCAAATCCGCCTTCATCGCCAACAGCTGTGTTATAACCTTTTTTTGAAAGTACTGATTTTAGAGCATGAAATGTTTCTGCACCCATTCTTAAAGCTTCAGCAAAATTTGGTGCACCTATCGGCATAACCATAAATTCCTGGAAGTCAACATTATTGTCGGCATGCTTTCCGCCATTAAGAATATTCATCATAGGAACAGGTAAAGTTTTTGCATTTGTTCCGCCGATGTATCTGTACAATGGCAGCCCGAGTGCCTCAGCAGCGGCTTTAGCACAGGCAAGCGAAACGCCTAAAGTGGCATTGGCACCTAAGTTTGCTTTATTTTCTGTTCCATCTAAAGCAATAAGAAACTGATCGATTGCAACCTGATCAGCAGCATCAAAATCAATAAGCTCATCAGCAATCTTTTCATTTATATTTTCAACTGCTTTGAGGACACCTTTTCCGTTGTAACGGGATTTATCTCCGTCTCTCAATTCAACTGCTTCGTGTTCACCGGTAGAAGCACCGCTTGGAACAGCAGCTCTTCCGATTACACCGCTTTCTAATGTTACTTCTACTTCTAAAGTGGGATTACCTCTTGAGTCTAATATTTCTCTTCCGTAAACATCTACTATTGTGGTCATTTTATCTCCTGATTCTTTTTTTTCAGTTTAAGTAAGTAGTTAAAAAATATCCTATCAAAATTAGTTAATAGTATGAAAGAATTAAAGTGAAATACAGTACGTGAGAGGAAAAACTGATTTAACTTATGCGTTCGTTATTATTCCCATAAATAAATCCGCTTTCAGACAAGCCCCGCCAACTAAAGCACCGTCTATATCTTTCTGTGAAAGAAGTTCACTTGCATTATCAGGCTTTACACTTCCGCCATATTGGATTACTAAATCTTCAGCAATGTCGCTTCCGTATTTTGATGAAATTAATCCTCTTATAAATTCGTGAACTTCCTGTGCTTGTTGAGGCGTTGCAGTTTTTCCTGTTCCGATTGCCCAAACAGGTTCATAAGCTACAATCAACTTTTTCATTTGTTCAGATGAAATTCCTTCTAATCCTTTTTCAACCTGTCGCATTACTACATCTTTAGTTATTTCTTTTTCACGTTCTTCAAGAGTTTCACCAATACAGAAGATTGGTTTTAATCCTTGCTCAAGTGCTTTTTTGATTTTTTTGTTTATTGTTTCATCGCTTTCATCAAAAATTGTTCTGCGCTCAGAATGTCCCAGAATTACATACTCACAACCAACCGACTTTAACATTGATGCAGAGACTTCACCTGTAAAAGCGCCTTTGTCTTCAAAGTGCATATTCTGGGCACCGAGTTTTATAATACTTCCATTCACAAGCTTTGAAGCTTCTGATAAAGATGTAAAAGGCGGACAAACAATTACATCACAATTAACTGATTTGTCTTTGAGTAATTCTTTTAAGCTTTTTATAAGATCTTCACTTTGCTTAAGATCGTTGTGCATTTTCCAGTTGCCGGCAATAACTTTTCTACGCATTTTTTCCTCTTTGTTTTTCAAAATCGTTAGGTAAAATTAAAGAAGAATCTGATGGATTTAAACTTTGCTTTCTCAGCGTAACTTCTTTGCGCTCTCTGCGTAAAATACTTTTTCTCATTTCTCGCAAAGATTACTAAGTTTTAGTATCAAGTTTGTGAAAAAAAATGAAAAAGATAAAACCTAAAATCTCCAAACAAGTTTTTATTCTCGGAATGGTAAGTCTGTTCACAGACATCGCCAGTGAAATGCTTTATCCTGTTACACCGATTTTCCTTACGGTTGTTTTGGGTTCGTCTATGGCTGTTGTAGGTATGATTGAAGGAATTTCCGAATTCATTGCAGGAATACTAAAAGGATATTTCGGCAACCTTTCAGATAAAGTCGGGAAGAGATCAATCTTCATTACACTTGGTTATGGAATTTCAGCAATAGCTAAACCTCTGCCTGGAATTTTTCAAAATGTTCCCACGGTTTTATTTTCTAGAGTTTCAGACAGAGTTGGAAAAGGGATAAGAACTGCTCCACGTGATGCTTTACTTGGAAGTTACAGTCACGGAAATTCAGGTGCGGTTTTTGGATTTCACAGAGGAATGGACACGCTTGGTGCAGCGATTGGTCCGGTGGTTGCTTTAGTTTTGTTACATTTCTTTCCTGAAAATTTTCAATTAATATTTTTAGCTGCGTTTGTGCCTTCAATTCTTGCGGTTGCTTTTACATTATTCGTTAAAGATAAACCTGTTCCTGCGAAACATGTCAATAAAAAAAATTATTCTGAGTTTTGGAGAAGCGCACCTTATAATTATAAAAAATTGGTTGTGCTTTTAGTTGTTTTTTCATTTGTAAACAGCAGTGATGTGTTCCTTATTCTAAAATCAAAAGATATATCTAACTCAAATTCGTTGGCTATCTTCGGTTATATATTTTATAATTTGGTTTATGCGGCATTTTCTTATCCTCTTGGAGGCTTATCTGATAAATACGGAAAGAAAAATATTTATTCAGCGGGATTGATAATTTTTTCAATTGTCTATTTAGGATTTTCTTTTGTTGATGATATTAATCTTATATGGATTTTCTTTGCACTTTACGGGATTTATGCTGCTGCTACAGAAGGTGTTTCTAAAGCCTGGGTTTCAGATTTAATTCCTGATGAAATGAGAGGTTCGGCAATTGGTTTAGTCACTATGCTTTCCAGTTTTGCTATAATGTTTGGCTCATTCCTGACTGGAATTTTATGGGATAAATTTGGTTCAACAATTCCTTTTCTGATATCCGCAATTGTTAGCCTGATAATTGCAATAGTTCTTTTCATGCAAAATCCAAAAAGGAATTTAAACTGAGAGGCAAGTTTTGTATTATAATTTCATCAAATAACTTTACTTCAATTTTACTATTTTTAAGCCAATGATTTTCAATCTTGCAATCTTGAAATGATATAATTTTGTAAATATCAAAAATGCGGTCATCCAAACAAAATATTGCTGTTATTGCCTTAAGCGGTGGAATGGATAGCTGCGTTACTGCAGCAATTGCAAATCTTGAATATGAACTTGCATTCGCTCATATCAATTACGGGCAGAGGACTGAAAAACGTGAGCTAAAATCTTTTAATGATATTGCAAATCATTACAAAGCTAAACATCGATTGTTAATTGATTACTCCCATCTTTCAAAAATTGGCGGATCTTCGCTAACTGATAAAAATATAGAAGTAAAAAGGGCTGATCTGGATAACAAAGAAATTCCCGATTCTTATGTTCCCTTTCGCAATGCAAACATACTTTCAGCTTGTGTTAGTTGGGCAGAGGCGTTAAATGCAAAAGCCGTTTTTATCGGTGCTGTTCATGAGGATTCATCCGGATATCCTGACTGCAGACCGGATTTCTTTTCAGCTTTTGAAAAAATGGTCGATCTTGGAACGAAACCTGAAACAAAGATTAAAATTGAATCGCCAATAATTCTTTTATCAAAATCTGAGATAATAAAAAAAGGAATTGAACTTGATGCACCTCTTCACTTAACATGGTCTTGTTATCAAAATGAAGATGAAGCCTGCGGAGTTTGTGATAGCTGTGCACTAAGACTAAGAGGTTTTCAACAAGCCGGATTTGATGATCCGATAAAGTATAAAATTAGACCAGAATATTTATAAAGGAAATTCAATGAAAAATAAACGTAAACTTCTCGAAACTTTCGAGAACAAATACCCAAAGCGTGATTATGCCGTAACCCACAAAGCACCGGAGTTTACCTCTCTTTGTCCAAAAACCGGTCAGCCAGATTTTGCAACAATTACTGTAGAATACATTCCTGATAAATTATGTGTTGAATTAAAATCGTTAAAAATTTATTTGAACTCATACAGAAAGGACGGAATATTTTTTGAAAGTGTTACAAATCAGATTCTTGATGATCTGGTTGCAGTAACAAAACCACGCTATATGTTAATCACTGCAGAATTTAATGTGCGCGGAGGAATTTCTTCCATGATTGAAACCGAGTATGAAAATCCTGATTTCTTTGATGAAGAACTGTTTTAGTATTTGATTTATGCTAACCGCTGCAGAAAATAAAAAAACTTTCTTAAAGGGCAGAGACGAACTCTTTCAGAGGTATAACAGAAAAACTGATCCTTTAAGGTTTAGCATGGAATACAGTCTGTTTGTCGAAGCAACTATTCGAACGATTACTGCAGGAAAGAAGTTCAAATTTGTTCTTGCATCTGCAGGAAGTTTTGCAAGGCGTGAATTATCTCCATATTCAGATATTGACCTGATGATTATTGCAGATTCTATTGATGAATGCAAACAGGATATTTCGGATTTAATAACTTCATTATGGGATTGGGGAATTGAGGTATCCAGTACTCTACGTGAATTGTCTGATATTCACAAATATCTTACATCTGATCTTCACACATTCACTCAGTTTTTCGAAACACGTTTTCTTCTTGGTAATGCATCAGTACATAAAAAATGGAATAAAACGCTTTTAGAATCATTTAATGATAAAGACACTGTTAATCTGCTAAATGAACTTTTTATGGATGTTCAAAGACGATACGATAAGTATGGCGACTCACCAAAAGTGCTTGAGCCAAATATAAAAATGTCTGCCGGCGGTTTGCGTGATCTGCAAGCTGTTGAGTGGATGTATATGATTACTACAAAAGATATAATAAGTTCTCAACAAGAAGCCTCACAGATTGAAGTTTTTGTCGAACATCTGCGCCAGAATAAATATACAACTCCTACCGAATGTATTAGACTGCTTGAAAGTTATAAATATCTTCTTGGCGTTCGAAATTTTCTTCATCTGCAAACAAACCAAAGAACCGACAGATTTGAATTTACTTATCAGTTAAAGCTGGCTGAAACGTTTGGTTATTCAAAAGATAATCCTCTTTCATATATGAAAGAATATTTCAGGGCATCGACAGTAATAAATCGATTTACAAAATCGATGATAAAAAAAATTGCAGCTGATCTGTCCAGCCCTCTTCCAGATTCTCTCGCAATAGAAATTGATGACGACTTTATTATTAAAGGTAAAACGATATCTTATGTTTCAAATTCACCTTTGACTATGTCCGATATACTCCGTGCCTTCTATTACCGTGGATTAAATTCGGCTAGATTTGATGAACAACTACGCGGAACGATAATTGAAATTGTTGAAGATTATCATGAAACAAAACGTGCGGAATCTGATTCTTCAGTTTTCTTCAGAGAAATTTTAAAGCTCAATAAAAATGTTGGACAAACTCTTTCTGTTATGAATGAACTTGGCGTTTTAAGTGCTTTCATTCCTGAGTTTGGTGAACTAAACGGATTTATGCAGCATGGAGTTTATCACTGCTATACCGCCGATGAACATACTATAATGACAATCCGTAATCTTGAAAAACTTGCTAATGATGATTCAACTTTGGGAAAAATTTATTATTCCTTAGAAGACAGGGAAATACTTCATCTTGGATTGTTATTCCACGATATTGCAAAACCGATAAACATTTCCGGTCACGAAATTATCGGCGTTGAAATGTCTGCTTCAATTATGGATCGTTTAGGATACAGTGAAGAAGAAATTAAAAAAGTCGGTTTCCTTGTTGAAAATCATTTGGTAATGGAACAGGTTGCATTCAGAAGAAATTTAAATGACGCCGAAACTTTAGACTCCTTTGCAAGCAGATTTGATTCACCACAGGACCTCGATCTGCTATATCTTGTTACTTACGCTGATCTCACTGCGGTTAATCCTGCTGTCTGGACGTCCTGGAAAGCAGAACTTCTTCTGGAACTTTATCGCAAATGTAAAGTCATGATTGAAGATAAAATATCCGGGGATGAACTTCTATACTCATCCACTTATGTTTTACCAAAAGAAATAATTAAACATTCGGAAGAAATTTCTGAAAATCATGTTCAGGAACATATTGAATCTATTAACGATATTGCTTACAAGACTTTATTCACTGACAAAGAGATTGCTAAACATATTGAAGAGATTCAGAAAGGCAGTAATATTTCTGTTATGTTCAAGACGCTGCTGGGATTCACAAATATAACAGTAATAACTAAAGACTTTCCGGCTCTTCTCTCCAAACTTTGTGGTGTGCTGGCAATAAATGATGCAAACATACATGATGCGAAAATCTTTACACG
>JALHTS010000204.1 GCA_022865965.1 Ignavibacteriaceae bacterium | reverse complement strand
TCTGCTTGATAAGTCGTACTTAGCTCCGAGAATTTCCTTGTCTTATGCGTTAGATGAAATAACAACTATCAGGGCTGTGTGGGGAGTTTATTATCAATCGCCGGGTTATGAAAAACTTCGTGATCAAAACGTACTCTTTGATCTTGGCGACAAGTATGCTAAGCGGTTAAATGCCGAAAGAGCTTATCATTATGTATTTGGAATTGAAAGATGGTTAACCAATGAATGGAGTTTACGGTTCGAAACTTATTATAAAGAGTTTGATAATCTAATTGTTCCGCAGATAGTGCAGGGCACAAAATTTTTTGTTGAACCTGTTCCCGGACTTGATCCAAGATTTGTTGATGGCTGGACAAATCCTGTTTCAGTTATTGGCGATTCCGTTACACAAATCCCGATTAATAATTCTTTCGGCGAGGCATACGGATTTGAATTCTTTCTCGCGAAGAAAAACTTAACGAGGGACAGTAAACTTTCCGGATGGGTTTCGTATTCACTCGCTTATGCAGATCGTTATGAAGATGGGAAAAAGTATCCGTTTAGATTTGATCAACGCCATACGGTAAATATAGTTTTAAATTACGATGTATCAGACTGGTTTAATTTTGGTGTCCGCTGGCAGTTTGGTTCCGGATTTCCAATTAGCGAAGCAATTGGAGTTAAACCGAGAATTATTTATTCCGATATTGATTCAGATGGAATTCCGGAAACACCTGTTATTGCTACTCGTCAATCAAACGATCCTAATTCTGAACCAGAGGTAATTTTTGATGTTGATTTTGGTGACAGGAATTTTAATGCAAGAAAACCTGATTATCACAGACTTGATGTGCGTGCAAATTTTCTTACGAATTTCTGGAGCCTTGATTGGATTTTCTATCTCGATGTAATTAATGTGTATAACAGAAAAAATGTCGTCAACTATGAATACTATGTGGAAGATGATCTTACTCTGGGTAAAAGAGCGAATAACATGTTCCCGATTCTTCCTACTCTGGGATTCAGTGTAAAATTTTAATTAGATTTCAGATATCTTTTTACAAACTCAATAAGTTAAATGAAAAAACTTATTTTATTCTGGATTATTGCGGTTGTTGTAACCTTAGCAGCAGCATATTATCAAAGGGTTACCGGTCCCACTTATCCAATCAGCAATGAATTTATCTTTGGTGATAAAA
This sequence comes from Ignavibacteriaceae bacterium, assembly GCA_022865965.1. GTDB lineage: Bacteria > Bacteroidota > Ignavibacteria > Ignavibacteriales > Ignavibacteriaceae > JAGXRK01. The sequence continues at coordinate 768 of JALHTS010000204.1, read as the reverse complement.
CTTATAATTATAAATTTGACAGAAGTCACGGCGGAGATGGTGATCATTTTGTCATGGTTGAAATTGATGATCAATCTGTAACCGGGGTTCTTCAATGGAAAAGATATAAAACAAATGATGAATGGCACGAAGTGGAAATGAAAAATGAAGATGGAAAATTAACCGGCTATCTTCCTCATCAACCTCCGGCAGGGAAATTGCTTTACAGGGTAATCTTAAAATCTGAAAATGAAAAAAGAATTATTCCTTCCGAACCTGTGATCATCCGATTAAAAGGCGACGTCCCGTTATTTATTCTTATTCCGCATGTCATATTTATTTTTGGTGCTATGCTTCTTTCAAACCGCACTGCGCTGGAATGTTTTGTTGAAAAATCAAGTCTAAAGAAATATACTTTATGGACATTTGGCATTCTTATTATAGGCGGAATGATATTAGGACCAGTCGTTCAAAAGTATGCATTCGGTGAATTCTGGACAGGTTTTCCTTACGGAACAGATTTAACTGATAATAAAACTCTAATTGCTTTTATTGGATGGATGGTCGCTCTAATAGCAGTATTCAAATCACAAAAACCAAAATGGTATATTTTAGTTGCTGCAGTAATCATGTTCATAATATTTATAATTCCACACAGCATGTTTGGGTCAGAACTTGACTACAGTACTTTAAATGGTAAATGATGGATCTTTTTGACAGCGACATATTGAGTGTAAGCGAGTTAACAAAACAAATAAAGTTAACTCTTGAAGAAAGTTTTGAACAGAT
>JALHTS010000203.1 GCA_022865965.1 Ignavibacteriaceae bacterium | reverse complement strand
TGAGCCGTTTAGCTACAGAAGAAAAATACTTTAAGAATCCATATCTCCCCGGTAATCTTACTTTATACGAAAGAGAAATTTTAAACAAGCACATTTCAAAAGATTCGGTTTCAAACAAACAACTTCTCTTAGCTCTTTATGAATTATCTTCTCTTGACGATTATGCGGAAATTAAAATGGAGATTACTGAATATGAAAGCGAAACAACCATACAGCTTATCAAAAAGGAATCTCCTATCATAAAAACAACGGATCTTATAGGATCTTCAGCAATTAATTCCGAAAGAACGGGTGAAATATTTTCATCACTTACCGGGCAGCATTACAGCGGACGAAGAATTTTAACTACGCTTATTGAATTATTAAAAGAGTATAGAAAAGTAGGATATTCTTTAGCAAACATTTCTGAAATCACTTTCGATAAAGAAAACGGACAACTTGGAATTTTTGTTGATGAAGGAATAATATCAAAAATAATTACCGAAGGAAACGATTACACAAACCCAAGCATTATTACGAGAGAATTTCCAATTTATGAAGGCGACTTTTTCAACATCGATAAAATTTCAGAGGGATTAATTAACCTTCGTGGAACAAGGCTATTTGACGATGCCGAGGTCATACTTAAAAAAGAAAACGGTAAAAACATTTTGGTTATCAAAGTAGTTGAAAGACCAACAAGCCTTTTAAGACTGGGCTTTAATGTTAACAATGAAAACCGCGCACGCATTGCTGCTGATTTGAGAGAAGAAAATCTTTTTGGCAGTGGGTCGGAGTTGGGACTTCTTTTTCATACAAGCTCAAGAGATCGTGGCATTCAGCTTGAACAAAAATCAAATAGATTGTTCAATACTTACTTAACTTATAAAATACGCGCCTTCTATTATTTAAATGATTTATATGTTTATGGCGATAAGCCCCAAATCTCTGAAAACAGCTTTTCAAGAGAAGAAATCGGCGAATACAGACAAGTATTTTTTGGAGGGTCCCTGGGTGTTGGTGCACAGGTCGAGCGTTTTGGCAATCTCATCTTTGAAGGAAAATATCAGATAAATGAAGTTAAGAATATAAATGAAAGCCCGGTCGAACAATACAACAGAAAAATTGTTAGTTTTAAAATTAGCACAACAGTAGATACGCAGGACAAATATCCGTATCCGGAGAGAGGAATTTATTTTAACGGATTTTATGAAACCGCACAAACTTTTCTTGGCGGAGATGTTGGTTATACTAATGTTAGTTTTGAATACAGAAATCTTTTAAGATTATCTTCCGTAAGTGTATTATCAGCCGGAATAAATATGGGTTTTGGTGATAAAACCCTCCCGTTAGCACAGCAGTACTCTTTGGGTGGGATGAATTCGTTTTTTGGAATGCACGATAATGAATATCGTGGCAGGCAGATATTCTTAACATCCTTGATGTACAGACTTAAACTTCCTTTTGCTATTTTCTTCGATACATACTTTAGAATACGATATGATCTTGGAAATGTTTGGGAAATTCAGGAACAGATTAAGTTTAAAAACTTGAAGCATGGTGTAGGAACTGCGCTTTCGTTTGATACACCCATTGGTCCTGCAGAATTTGCGGTTGGAAGAAGTTTTTTGTTTAGAAGGGATATTCCCGATAACCCGATTAGCTGGGGTGACCTACAGTTTTACTTTTCGATAGGATATTATTATTAATTTTACTCCCTTATTCTTTTGTTAATTTATAAAATTCCAGATATTTCCTCGCAGATTGCCTCCTTGAATAGTTCAGCCACACACCAGTTAACAGTATTTTCTTCCAAACATCTTTGTGCTTAAATGTTTCACGATATCCGAAGTTGTGCCCTGTTGCGATTTCTACGAGTTTTGAGTGGGTAATCTTTTTTGCTTTTTGAAATATTGAACTACTGCGACAATGACCAGAAGTGGATAATATAGAAAAAGTGCCATAAAGTATATAGCCACTGCTGCACCTCCCAAGAGAAATCCTGATCCCTCTGCAGGATCAATGAACGTGGTTACCAGATATGTTGCTCCAAATGCGACGAGGATTGTAAGTATTGGTCCTATAAAAAGCACCATCCAGCGTTTTACACCGCTCCGTAGTGATGTAAAAATTATCGTTATTGCTACGCCAATCGCAATAATAACTATCGGGCCGAGAAGAAGAAATATACTACCAAATTGTTCTAACATACATTTGTAATAATATTACCACAAAAAATCGCAATGGCGTACAACTTATTATTTACCACAATAATAAATTATTAGAAACGAAAAAACCAAAAATAATTAACAGCTACTTGAACTACCAAAAATAGTTTAAAAATAAGAAGTCCACTTAAATCTTATAGAACACCAAGGGTGTCTGGATAAAAACCATTAATAAAAGTTTACCGTATAATCCACAAATTTGCCATCTTCATAATTAAACTTGGCACTAAAGAACCTATCTTCAAAAAGCCAGGGAATAAAAATTTTATCTCCTTCCCATAAATTTATTTCTGTAAGCTTTTCATTTGGTATCCATTCAAGATGACCTTCCGGTGAATCGATTAGTGTGCCCTCGAATTCATTAGCTGTAAAAAGAAAAACATACCAATCCTCTTTTCCATCAAACAAAGGGAAGGTTATAAATCCTTTCATCGTTAAGGATTTTACTTTTAATCCGCACTCTTCTTCTATTTCTCTTATTGCACATTCTTCGGGACTTTCACCAGGATCGAACTTGCCGCCAAGTCCGTTCCACTTGCCTTCATGATAATCATTTTGTTTTTTCACGCGGTGAATCATTAGTGTTTCGGTTTGGTTTTTATCTGTAACATAACAAAGAGTTGCGAGTTTCATCGTTTAATCCGATTATTATAAAATTAGCATTGACAAAGTTATAGTACACGATTAACTTTTAATAAAGGATTATGAACAAAAATAGATTTTATTTTTTATTTGGTTTTTAATTTTAGAATTCACAGATTTTGACAGGATAAACAAAACAACTGATACATAGAACCAAAATCCGGAGACAGCACAGCATGGACATGTCCGAATTAAGAAAAGATTTGAATGAAGAAGAAATAGATTCGGTTACCAAACCAGATTATTTTTATGAAGAATCACTTTTTGCAGCAAAGCGTCGCAAAAAAGACGATGACGAGGATCGTGACAAATCTGATGATGAGAATGATGATCTTGCTGAAGATGATGATTATTATGGAGATGAAGAAGAAGACGAGGACTTGTTTGATAAAGAACCGGGCGATGAGGATGTTCTTGAAGATGATCTAGAGATAGATGAACTCGATGAAGACGATCTTTTTGACGACGACGAGGAGACGCCCTTCAATTAAAGAGCAAGAGTGAAAGCAAGACTAAGAATATAAAAATATCTTGCTCTCACGCATAATCTCGTTTTTTCAATAACCCAGATAAGACTTTTTAAGTAAATAATTTTTTACGTAATCTGTTATACCATCTTCAAGCGACGTTGTCAGCAAAGTATATCCCGAATCTCTTAATTTGTTTAGAGTAGCTTCCGTGAAGTATTGATATTTGTCCGCAAGATGATCCGGCAGATCAAAATATTCAATATTGACCGGTTTACCCATAGCATTAAATAAAGACTTAACAAGATCATTCCAGCTTCTTGCTTTGCCGGCACCCACATTATAAAGCCCGTTCTTCTCTTTATTTTCAAGAAAGTATAAAGTCATATCAACGGCATCTTTTATATAAACAAAATCGCGCATCTGTTCGCCGTCTTTGTAATCCGGTCTTCGAGATTTGAATAATCTAACTTTGCCGGTATCTCTAACTTGTTCAAATGCTTTGTGTACAACTGAACGCATATCGCCTTTGTGATATTCGTTTGGTCCGTAAACATTGAAATATTTTATTCCGACTATTTTATTAAAAGCACCGTGACGTTTTGCCCAGAGATCAAAAAGTTGCTTTGAGTAGCCGTACATATTCAAGGGACGAAGAGATTCTAATTTATCCTCGTCATCATCAAAACCTTTTGTGCCATCACCGTATGTTGCAGCGGACGATGCGTAAATAAAACGAATATCATTTTTTAAACAGAACCGTGCAAGCGTTTCTGTGTAGTTGTAATTGTTCGAAAGCAAAAGATCGGCATCTTTTTCTATTGTTGATGAAATTGCCCCAAGATGGAGTATCGCATCAACCTTGTAAAGAATTTTTTCATTGCGAATATGATCGATGAAAACTTGTTTGTCGACAAAATCTTCAAACTTCAACCCAACAAGATTTTTCCATTTTTCATCTTTGCCAAGTTCGTCAACGATAATTATTTTATCTGTTCCGAGTTCATTTAATCTCCAGATAATTGCGCTGCCTATAAAACCGGCGCCACCCGTTACTATAATCATATTTACTCTTTATTGTTTAATGATTTTTTAATTAACCATATTCTATTTTACAATATTGAACCGTTGCGTAGATATATTGTCAAAATTTTGCAAAATATCACTCCGTTGTTTCATTTAGAATGTTGAGCAGATCCAGCTCAAGACTTTCATAAGGTGTTTCAATTATTCTACCAAGCTCAGAATCATTTTTGTAAAATATGAATGTGGGAACAAGCTCAATTCCCAGCCCGGTAACCTCATCGGCAAGGCCCGCTTTATTTCTGTTAACAAAAATTAGCTCGACACCTACTTCCGGAAAATCCATGTAGTCTAATATTTTATAAAATCGCGGAATTTGCTCACGAGAATCACTGCACCATGAAGCACCGATAATTTTTATTTTAATGTTTTCTATGAGTGGAATAATTTCATCCGCAGCAATTGCATCAACACTATAAGTAGAATATTCCTCCTCCCATTCCGATAAAAGCAAGATATCTCTTGTATAAGTTCCGACAATTATTTCCTTTCCGGTTTTTTCATCGGTCTGTATTTCATAATTAGTCTGGGCGAAAACAAATGAACTGAGAAAAAACACGATTATAAAAAGTGTTGTTTTCATTTTATTCCTTATTATCTTGACGATTGAAACGCACATCAACTCCCCAAAGAAGTTTTTTCCTCAGGGTTTCAAAATATGTTGTTAATGATGTATGGACAAGCTTTAATGGTTTTTCATATTTTCTGATTGTTATTTCGTAAGGAGGCGGAAATGTAAAAACTCTTTGTCCATCGCAGCTTACTTTAATATCGGTATGGGGCGAATCAGCACGGATAAGAAGCTCCTGATTACTTGGCAAAACCAGCGGGCGTACTGTTAAGCTATGCGGCGAAATAGGCGAAAGCGTTATTACCTTTGATTGGGGAGAAACTATCGGCCCACCCACAGAAATTGAATAGCCTGTTGAACCGGTTGGCGTAGCAACAATCAATCCATCTGCGGAAAAAGTTGTTACATATTCACCGTCTACCCAGGCAGTAAGCTCAATCATTTTTGGCCAGCCGCCTTTTTCGATTACGATATCATTAATCGCATACAGCTTTTCGCAGCCGTAGCCGACGCAATCACCCGTAATTACCATTCGTTCATCAATAGTATAATTTTCTGTTTTTATTGCCTCAATTATTTTGTCCATATGAACAACATCAGCCTCAACAAGAAAACCAAGTTTCCCAAGGTTTACCCCCAGTACGGGTTTATCGTAATGAAAAGCATGATAGGCCGTTGCCAGCATTGTACCGTCGCCGCCGATGGAAAGTATCAGATCACTTTTCTCATAAATTTCTTTATCTTCATTAGGAAATTCTTCATCGAGCTGGATCTTTAGTTTACCCTTATCTTCGACAAGAGATTTTGTAAGCAGATAATCGAGTTTGTTCTCTTTAAGCTTGTGAATGAAGGACGAAACAACCTCAAGCACGTTTTCTTTTGTTATGTTAGCAACGATACCAATTAGCATTGCCGCTTCTCGTTATTATTTGTATAAAGTTGTGATCTAATTTTTGTTCATCTCATTTACATAAACGAGCTTAACTTCTTTAAGCGTTTCATCAAGGAATTTCTCTTCGTACTCGGAAAGATTGCCTTTCGTTTTTTCTTTTATCATATCAAGAGTATCAATCGAAAGTTTTGCAAACTCAAGATTCTGTTCTGTTTTTCCGGCAACGGGATTTTCCAGTTTTCCCAGAGACATCATTGCCATCTGATGGTTTTGCATTACAAGCTGTATAAATAGCATTTCATTTGTCCACTTATCTTCCATAAAATCTTTCTAATTGTTGTTTGCAAATTAACAATTTAATAAATGAATTTCGCCTGACTTAACTATGTCTTACTGAAATAATATCTCCATCTTTAACAATATATTCTTTACCTTCCAATCTCCATTTTCCGGCTTCTTTTGCTTTAGGAAACGAACCGAGCTCAAGATAATCATCATAAGAAACAACTTCTGCGCGGATAAATTTTTTGAAAAAATCTGTGTGAATTTCTCCTGCCGATTCCTGTGCATTCATTCCTTTTCTAATTGTCCATGCGCGGCATTCATCATCACCAACCGTGAAGAAAGATTGAAGACCAAGCAGGTCATAAGATTCTCTGATTAAACTATCAAGCGCAGATTCTTTAATTCCGTAATCAGCCATAAAAACTTTAGCATCTTCATCCGAAAGTTCTGCCATTTCCAATTCAATCTGACCGAAAAAGTACAGTGCTTTTGTATTATGACTAAGTTTTTTCTTTACGAGTTCGCCAAGATAGGGCTCTGTATTATTTATTTGCGCTTCATCGAAGTTAAGAGCAATCAGCATTGGCTTGATTGAAAGAAGCTGATAGGTTCTCAAAATTAACATTTCATCTTTAGTGAAGCTATGATCACGAAGTGGGGTTTCATTCTGAAGAAGCTCAAGACATCTTTCAAGAAGGGGAACTTCACGTTTAAGCTTATCATCATTCGTTTTCATTATTTGTTTCTTGATGTTCTCTAGTCTTTTTTCAATCAAAGTCATGTCTGAAATAATAAACTCGGTTTCAAACGAGTCAATATCCCGCGCCATATTTATTGATCCATCAGGATGTGGAACGGACTCATTTGAAAACAGTCGTACTACCTGAACAAGCGCATCATTAGTTTTTACCTTAGAAAGAAAATTTCCCGTAAACTGTGTAGAGCCAGAATCACCTTTTTGTAAACCAACAACATCTACAACTTCAATTGTTGCATTTACTTTTTTTCCCGGATTGAACATTTCCGTTAGTTTGTCAAGTCTTGCATCCGGCACTTTAATAACAGCCTGATGTGCTTCTGATTTTGAAAGCTCTGCGGGATCTAAAAGTGTTTTTGTAATTGTTTGAAAAAGTGTTGATTTCCCGGAATATGGCAGTCCTACTATTCCTATTTGCATCTGTTTCTCTTTTATTTCTGAT
>JALHTS010000202.1 GCA_022865965.1 Ignavibacteriaceae bacterium | reverse complement strand
GATGATGCATTGCATAATATCTTTTCGTGTCTTCATCCCATTCGAATAATGGGAAGTCAGTTACCCAAAGCAGTTTTGGTTCAACATCAGATTTTATAAGCTCGAGGCGTTTAGCCATTTCAAGTCTCAGATAACCCATTACAGATAATGTTTTTATTCTTGCACCGGAAAGAATGAAAATCAAATCTCCTGCTTTTGCACCCAGGACATCAATAAGATTTTTCTTTTCTTCATCATTGAAAAATTTTACAACAGGAGCTTCGAGTTCATTGTCTTCTTTAACTCGCATCCAGATTAAGCCTTTCGCACCAAGCTTTTTTACAAAGTCTGTAAGCACATCCAGTTGATTACGTGTGTATTCACCGCAACCAGCCGCAAGTAATCCTGTTACTATTCCCTCTTCACCAATTGCATCTCTAAATACTTTGAAATCCGAATTCTTAAAAATACTATTAAGAGTTATCATTTCAAGATCGAAGCGAAGATCGGGTTTATCACTTCCGTATTTTTCCATTGCCTCATCAAACGTAAGTCGTGGAATTGGAATTTGAAGTTCTTTGTTCCAAACTTCTTTGAATAGAACTTTCATCATACCTTCCATCATACTGAAGATATCTTCCTGGTCAACAAAGGACATTTCAACATCTATCTGAGTAAATTCCGGTTGGCGATCTGCTCTTAAATCTTCGTCACGGAAACATTTTACAATCTGAAAGTAACGGTCTAATCCAGCAACCATTAATAACTGCTTATATTGCTGAGGTGATTGCGGAAGGGCGTAAAATTTTCCTTTATGCAGTCTGCTCGGTACAAGATAATCTCTTGCACCTTCGGGAGTTGATTTCATTAACACAGGAGTTTCAACTTCAACAAAATTATTTTCATCAAAATATTTTCTAACAAGCTGATACATTTTGTGTCTAAGCAAAATATTTTTCTGAAGTTTGGGTCTGCGCAAATCGAGATATCTGTATTTTAAACGAAGATCTTCGTGAGTATCAATTTCATCTTTAATTAGGAATGGAGGTGTTTCTGATTCATTCAGGATAATGAGTTTATCAACCATAACATCAACGTAACCGGTTGGGAGTTCAGGGTTTTCCGTGTCTTCAGGTCTTTTTCTTACTTTACCCTCAATTGATAACACAAATTCACTGCGTATATCTTTTGCTGAATTATGTGCCTCTGGATTATAATTAGGTTCAAAAACTATTTGAGTAATTCCGTATCTGTCGCGCAATTCAATAAAAATTACTCCGCCGAGATCTCTTCTTCTGTCAACCCAGCCGTTTAGAATAACTTTTTCACCAATGTTCTTTTCTCTTAATTCTCCGCAATTGTGCGTCCGTCTCTTAAACTGCATTATAATAAATTTAACTCCTGTTTGTTTTCAGGGCGAAAGATAATTATTTGAGCGTGTTTAAACAACCTTAGATTCGAGTAAGAGTATGAGTAAAATTGAGAACGAACGGAAGAAGCTTACTAAATAAAGAAAGATCTTTTCACACTTAACTCATACTTCATACACTTAGCAATAATCATTAGCTTTGTATATGAATTTCCTCGAAATAATAAAAAAGAAGCGAGACGGCCATACTCTCGATAAAACCGAAATTTACTTCGCAATAAATCACTTTACGGCCGGTAAAATCCCCGATTACCAATTCTCCGCTTTTCTAATGGCTGGCTTTCTGAATGGATTCACG
>JALHTS010000026.1 GCA_022865965.1 Ignavibacteriaceae bacterium | reverse complement strand
TTATTATAAATCATCAAACGGACTCTTTATTTGTTGAATATTCTTTGTGCTTACATGCGTATATATTTCTGTGGTTCTGCTGCTGCTGTGTCCCAATAATTCCTGGATGTAACGCAGGTCAGTACCACTTTCCAATAAATGTGTAGCATAACTATGTCTTAACCAATGCAGGGTAACCGGTTTGTTTATTCTTGCTTCCAACATTAACAGACTAATCCACCACTGCGGTCTGTTTTACGTGGATTATCTTAAAAATATATTTAATTTGCTTTGTATCTTATTCCAAATAGGATTTATCGCAGAATCAACATGCTTCAATTAAACGCTATACAAAGAAGGAACAAATGAAATATTCAAAAACAATATTACTCTTTACCTTACTTTTTTCATCTCTGCTTTTTAATTGTTGTAATTCAGAACCAGACACTTCAAAGAAAAATCTTGATGAAGTAATACTCACAGACACATCAAATTTTTTCTACGTTGATGTTAAAAATTATCCAGCAAAAAATAAAACTTTGCCAATTGGTATTTTTGATTCGGGAACAGGCGGATTAACCGTAATGGATGCAATTGTAAATTATGATGGCTTTAACAATGAAAGTCAGATTTTTGACGCTGACGGAGTTTTAGATTTTGAAAAGGAATATTTTATTTACCTCGCCGATCAGGCAAATATGCCGTACGGCAATTATCCGTCTCTCGGTAAAACAGATGTATTGAAAGAGCATATTCTTAAAGATGTTCAGTTTCTGCTTGGAAACAAATATTATCAATCAGCCAGCGATAAAGAATATGAAACAGATAAGCAGCCGGTTAAAGCCATAGTAATCGCTTGCAATACTGCTACTGCATACGGAATAGATGATATCGAAAACTTTTTCAACAAAGCAAGATTAGACGTAAAAGTTATAGGCGTTATTAATGCGGGAGTTAAAGGTGCTTTTGAAAATATATCTCAAGATGAAGATTGTAGTATCGGAGTAATGGCAACCGAAGGAACCGTTCTATCTAATGGTTATGTAAATGCAATAAATAATTATAAAACTGCGTCGGGATACGTTGGAGAAATTCAAACATATCAGCAAGCGGGAGTTGGATTAGCCGGGGCGATAGATGGTATAATAAATTATATCAGCACAAGTGCTTCTGGATTAAGAAAAGAATATGTGGGACCTTCACTAAGTTCTAATCAAGCGAAGATTGATAAAAATATTTTGAATCGATATAACTTTGATTGGAACAATAATAAAATTTTATTTTCAGGAGAGAAAAGTAATTCGGCAGAAATCCAACTGAATTCGATAGAAAACTATATTTATTATAACATTGTATCTTTGCTGGAGCAGATAAAAAATACTGCTGCTGCTAAACCATTAAAGACAATAATACTTGGCTGTACTCATTATCCTTTCTATAAAAACATTTTTGCTCAAAAACTTAAAGAGTTATACGATTTAAAAGAAAATGACGAATACATATACAGAAATGTTATGCGCAAAGAAATAATTTTAGTTGATCCTGCAGAAAATACTGCAAAAGAATTATATGAATTTCTAAAAGAAAATGATTTATTTAATAACGATAATATCAATAAGAGTGAATTTTATATATCTGTTCCAAACGTTTTAAATGAAAATGTAGAATTAGACTCGCTCAGAAATTTTACTTACGAATACAAATACGGTCGGGATGCAGGGAATATTCAAGAATATGTTAAGCGTATTCCTTTCAATAAAACAAATTTGCATCCGGAGGCGATTAGTATGTTAAAAGAAAAAACCCCGCTAATATATCAATTGATAATTAATTTCAATCAGAAAAACGATAAAACAAAATTTCTGAGAATTAATGACTTAAAACTTAATTTATAAGGATAATAAAAAATGAAAATACAATTCATAGGCGGAGCAAGAACGGTTACAGGCTCACAACATTTACTTCACATCAATGGTAAAAAAATTCTTCTTGAATGCGGACTATTCCAGGGAAAAAGAAGTGAGACTTATGATAAGAATAAAAACTTTACATTCAACCCTGAAGAAATAGACGTAATGCTTTTATCACACGCACACATCGATCATAGCGGAAACATTCCCAATCTTGTAAAAAACGGATTTAAGGGAAACATATATGCAACTTCTGCAACCGTAGATCTATGTCAAATAATGCTAAGAGATTCTGCACATCTGCAGGAAAAAGATGTTGAGTGGGTAAACAAGAAAAGAAAAAAGAAGGGTGAGTTGCCGGTTGAGCCGCTTTATTTACTTGACGATGTTGAACAGGCAATGACACAGTTTGTTGGTGTACAATACAATAGAACAATTGATTTGTTTCCCGGAATACGGTTTACTTTTAGAGATGCCGGACACATCCTCGGCTCCGCAGGAGTATCTTTAGAAATTGAAGAGGCTGGAGGCAAAAAAATTCATTTAGGATTTTCGGGTGATATTGGAAGACCAGACGCACCTGTAATAAAATCACCCGATGTTCTTCGCGATCTTGATGTGTTGATTATGGAATCAACTTATGGAAACCGATTACACTCGCCTGCAGAAGAAGTTGAAGAAGACTTTGCATCTACTATAGGAGAGGTGATTGAAAGAGGCGGGAAAATTATTATACCTGCTTTTGCCGTTGGACGAACACAAACAATTGTTTACATGCTTCACAAACTTTTCGATCAAAATAGAATTCCTGCAGTACCAATTTATGTTGATTCACCATTAGCTGTTAATGCAACAAATGTTTTTCGTTCGCATCCTGAATGTTTAGACAGAGAAACTTATCGAATCTTTTTACAGGATGGAGAAGACCCGTTTGGTTTTAGCAGATTGAAGTACATTAAAAAGACTGAAGAATCAAAAGAACTAAATGAAAAATCCGGACCGATGATAATAATATCAGCGTCCGGAATGGCGGAAGGCGGCAGAATATTACATCATTTGAGAAATAATATTGGAAATTCTAAAAATCTGATTCTTTTTGTTGGTTACGCGGCACAGCATACCCTTGCCCGCAGAATAATGGACGGAAATAAAGAGGTACGAATTTTTGGTGAAACCTTTCAGGTACATGCTGTAGTCAAAACAATGGATTATTTTTCTGGACATGCAGATCAACGGGAATTACTTGATTATTTGAAATTTAATTCCCCTGAAAAGCTTAAGAATCTCTTTTTAGTGCATGGTGAAGAAGATCAGGCGAATCCTTTTATGGAAAAATTAGTCTCATCAGGTTACAAAAGCGTGAATTTTCCAAAATCCGGTGAGATTTTCGAAATATAATTCCGAATGGGATCAAATTTAACTTACTTACTAACCCAAAGAATGTTATATTTATAAGTTTCAATTCCGGAAAAGATTTAAAACCGCGTTATTTAACAAAAAAGGAGTGATTCAATTTGAAAATCACTAAGCAATTTACTAACAGGGAAAGCAAATCCCTCGATCAGTATTTGCAGGAAATTGGCAAAGTAAGTCTCTTAGTCCCGCAACAGGAGATAGAACTTGCCATTCGAATAAAGAAGGGCGACAGGCTTGCCCAGGAACAATTGATTAAAGCCAATCTCAGGTTTGTTGTGAGTGTTGCAAAACAATTCCAGAACCAGGGTTTGTCTTTAGGTGACCTCATTAATGAGGGTAACATCGGCTTGATAAAAGCCGCTGAAAGGTTTGATGAAACCAGAGGATTTAAATTTATTTCTTACGCCGTTTGGTGGGTAAGACAATCTATTATGCAAGCGATTGCAGATCAGTCAAGAGTGGTTAGACTTCCATTGAATAGAGTCGGTAACCTGACAAAGATCAGCAAAGCTTACAGAGATCTTGAACAAGAGTTTGAAAGGAAACCAACCACAGACGAGCTTGCCCTGATACTTGATATGACGGCTGATGAAGTTGCTTATGCACTTCAGATTGCAGGTCGTCAGGTCTCTATGGATGCGCCGTTAAAAGAAGGTGATGACGGAAAGAATTCATTGGTTGATATTCTTCCAAACGAAGAACAGCCGTTACCTGACAATACTCTTATGACCGAATCTCTAAAAAAAGAAGTTGCAAATGTACTTTCAACTCTTTCTGAAAGAGAAGCCGAAGTGATTAAACTATACTTCGGAATTGAAGGTGATCATTCAGCTACTTTGGAAGAGATTGGTGAAAGATTTAATCTTACCAGAGAAAGAGTGAGACAGATAAAAGAAAAAGCTTTAAGAAATCTTCGTCAATCAAAACGAAGTACAAAGCTGAAATCTTATCTTGGCTAACTTTTTTTAGATGTTTTTTAAGCCCCGCAATCCGGGGCTTTTTTATTATTCAAAACCCAATTTTTTTACTTTTTCTTTTTCTTTTTCTTCTTCGCACAATACTTGTTTATCATTTCATAAGCATTAAAGTAACCCAATTCACCTGCTCTGTTAAAATCATTACACGCTTTGTTCTTATCCTCAAGCTTCAAATAAATACTTCCGCGTGCAAATAATGCCTTTGGATTTTCTTCTATGCTTAAAATTCTGTCGAGAATTTCAATAGCGCCGAGATTATCCCCCGCTTTTATTTTAAGTTCGGCAAGAAGAAAAAGCGCATTGACATTTCTTTTATCAATAAACAGTGACTGCTCTAAATCCTTTATTCCGCCTTCAAGGTCATCCATAATAAGTTTTTGATTACCACGATTAAAATAACCATCGGGATTATTCGGCTGAAGACTTATTGCTGTATTAAAATTTTCAATTGCCTGATCACCGTAACCAAGCGATCCAAAAACATTTCCAATATTTATGTAAGATTTAAATGAAGTTGAATCCAGCTCAATTACTTTTTTATAATCTTTTATTGCACCATCCTGATCATCTAAGAGATATTTTGTATAGGCACGTGTGAAATAAGCTTCGCTGTTAGTTTGATCAAATGAGATGGCGCAATCAAAATCTTCACTTGCTAATAACCACGATTCATTCTTCAAATATTCTAATCCCCTGTTGTAATAAGCTTCAAATCCCGGTTGAATGGCTACAGCCGAATGGAAATCACGCAGAGCATTTTCTGTTTCATTTAATTTGCTGTAAGCTTTGCCTCTTATTATAAATGCTTCGGCATTTAATGAATCGCTTTGCAGTATACTGTTGGCATAATGTACAGCAGTTTGATAACTACCATTACTCAATGCATCATCAGCAAGATCCAGATCGGGATTTTTTAATGAAGCACAACCGGCAACAATAAAAACAAATACAAATGTAGAATAGCATTTAAACATTTTTAGATTCTTTTATAAGTTATTTTATCTTTTATTTTGAAGTTTTCAAGAAAGCAGAGAATTATCTCAAGATCTTTTTTGTTCAGCCCGGTGTTTTCTTTCATTTTATTTTCTTCTGTCCATCAGATTTTTCTTGTCTAAAAAATATTCAATAATTTTTTCTGCATCTTCAAGCGGATCAATATTATGGCTTACGCTAAAGTTTAGATTTACTTTTTCAGTTAGACGTGATGCCGCATTTCTGATCTCTTCCGGCAATTCTTCATCATCCCTTGCAAATTTTAAATAACTAATTGCGGATTCACCCCAATCCTTTTCAGGATGAAATTCTAACCAGAAACCAATTGCAATCCAGCAGCCTCGTCTAGCATGAACTCTTACCCTGCCGATATTACCAATTTTTTCTGCGTCAACTCCAGCCCAAATTTCAGAGTGCGCCGTAGTATATTTTAAATCTCTAATGCTTCCCATAAATTAATCAAAATATGTGTTTCTGCCCGGATCATTTAAATGAAGTTTTATTTCTTCAATATGTTTTGTGTTTGTTCTATAAAGTGAGAGCGGCGGAAGATCATCCAAAGAAAAAAACTGAACGTCAAGAGTTTCACTGCTCGTTTGAGCTTCTCCGCTAATCAGCTCACAAAGAAAAATTATTTTGAATGCATGAAAGAACTCTAACTCTCCTTCAACACGATTTGCATCAAAAACACCGATAACTTTTATCGGTTTTACAACAAATCCGCTTTCCTCATGCGTTTCTCTGATTGCAACTTCAGAAGGAATATCCCCAACATCAGCCCAGCCGCCGGGCATTGCCCATCGTTCGTCGGTGCCTTCCTGAACGAGTAAAAGTTTGTTGTCTTTAATTACCGCAGCCCGCACATCAATTTTAGGCGTAGCGTAACCGGGATGCTTCATTAAAACTTTTTGTACAGATTCCTTTTCAAGTTGAGTGTGATGCTCGATAATTTCTGAGGTTAATTCTGTTAATCTTTTATATCTGTCTTTCTCATAATCTGTAACTGCAAAGGCAAGTCCGGTTTGTGCTAGTTGCTGAATCTCTCTTGCTATCTTAAGCCATTTAGTTGTTTTTTCTTCCATCATCAATTTTTTCTTGTCATTCTGGCCCTGAGCCGGAATTTAAATTACTTTTACAAATTGATTCCCGCTTTCGCGGGAATGACATCTTTAAATTAAAAAGGATTTGTCGCCCAAACAGTAACTTCGGGAATAAATCCGCGGTCGTCCATTTCCAAAGCGGATACAATAGTGTGTGCAATTTCTATTGGTCTTAACTTATTCTTTATTTCCGGTCTTTCTTTTCTTTCTTCATTACCAAAAGCAGTTGTAACCTCGCTTGGATTAACAAGAATTACACGCACATTGTATTTTCTTAATTCTGCCTGCCAGCATTGAGTCATTCCACGCAAAGCAAATTTGGATGATGCGTAAACAGTTCCGTTTGCAAAACCTTTCGTTCCTGCTGTTGATGCAATGTTTACAATGTTACCGCGGTTTTGTTTTTTAAATATCTTTGCAGCTTCATTTGCCATCATTGCGGCTCCAAAAACATTTACCGAATAAACATCATGAAATACTTTCATTTCGAGTTGCGTGATTTCACTCCATCCGCCGCCTATTCCTGCGTTGTTTATCAAACAATCCAACTTACTAAATTCTTTCAAAAACATTTCATAAGTTTTTTTCACATCGCTTTCAATTGCTGTATCGGCGTGAATTGGATAAGCCCCGATTTCTTTAGCTGCTGTTTCAAGTTTTAATTTATCTCTTCCGGTTATGGCAACACTTCCGCCTTTTTCTACCAAAAGTTTTGCCGTCGCTTTACCGATTCCAGCACTTCCGCCGGTTACAAGAAAAGTCGAGTCTTTAATGTTCATCATATCTCCTTTTTAATGCAAAGTTAAGAATATAAGTTTTAATTCGGGGCAGTAGAAATCAATGACATATTTGTCAATAGAATACTGCCTTCTGAATTTATAACCAAGCATTTGACGATTACGTAAAAACATCCAGACAATTTTTTCACAGTAAGTTTGTTCCTTGCGAAGATGTCTTCTTGTTTCTTTTTCTGTTTCTTTGTTATAATGTTTCGTCATAGTTCCTCTTTAACCTCTCCCTTAATCCCTCTCCTTAGTAAGGAGAGGGAAATATTAAGAACTCTTCTCCTTTACAAGGAAAGTAAAATTTTAAAACCCCTCTCCTTTATAAGGAGAGGGGCAGGGGTGAGGTTTGTTTTACTTAACACTCTCCTCAACAATCTTAATCTCATCTTCCGTTAAGTCATAAAGCTCATAAACAAGCTCATCTATCTGTTTATCAAGTGTGGGGCATTTTCTTTGAAGTCGTTAACAAGGTCGGCAACTGCATTAAACGCTGTATCGAATGACATCAGAATTACTCCTAATTGATTGCATAAAAATAAAGAAAAACTGGTATGGATTAAACATAACCTCTTTTTTTGATTGGTTTAAAAAACTCAAATCTCTAATTTTATAGCAATTATAAAATTTTATATTAAAACTTCACTCTAAACAAACTACACGGAGCATTTATGAAGTCCGGCATTCACATATTCTTTTTGTTATCACTATTTTCCTTAATTATTGTTGCACAGGATAAAGACAGTCTGGAAGATAAAAATCCATATAAGTCTTCTACTTTTAATGGATTAAAATTCCGTTCAATCGGACCGGCAGTAACATCCGGTAGAGTAACAGATTTTGCAGTTAACCCGAATAACACTCATGAATATTATGTGGCGGTAGCGTGTGGAAATGTTTGGAAGACAATAAACTCAGGAACAACGTGGGAATCTATATTTGATAAATATGGCTCGCACTCAATTGGATGTGCAACACTCGATCCAAATAATCCGCATGTTGTTTATATAGGCACCGGTGAAAATAATAGTCAGCGAAGCGTTTCCTGGGGCGATGGTGTTTATCGATCTGAAGACGGCGGAAAAAGTTTTAAAAATATCGGGTTGAAAAAATCTGAACATATCGCAAAAATATTAATAGATCCCCGTGACTCAAAAATAATTTATGCTGCATCACAAGGTCCTCTTTGGGGTCCCGGCGGTGAACGCGGTTTATATAAATCTACGGATTACGGGACAACCTGGGATTCTGTTCTTTACATCAGCGAAAATACAGGTGTAACAGAT
>JALHTS010000201.1 GCA_022865965.1 Ignavibacteriaceae bacterium | reverse complement strand
TGAGCTGTTCTGATTCTTCAATCAACATAATTGGGATATCGTCTTCAATACGGTACTTTCTGCGCGTTTCTTTATCAGTTGAAACGAGATAGTTATCGTCGAGTACAAGATCTGCTTTTGTTTCCGGGCAGCAGAGAATATCTAATAGTTCTTTGCTAATCATATTATTACCTGTTTTTGTTTCAAAAATACAGGAGTTTGGACCAAAGAAAAAGAGAGAATAGTAAAGATTGGAAAATGCATCAAATCATATAAACAAAAAATTGCTTAAATCATTTCGTAAATTTGAGCAATTAACAATTACAATATATGCAGACTTTTACATATCCTTTTTTTGCCAAGTTGATTTATCGTTTTGGAAATATTTTCGCGACTATTTTCCTTGTATTATACCAGACTCCACTAGTATTGGGAGCAGATGAAAATTTATATCTCCTGATTCCGCTCATAATTTCGTTGTGGCTGCTTTATTATATTAATAAAAAATATTTAACACTTTACAAGGTTATGCCATATAAAATTGAAGCTGATGATGAAAAGATAATCTGTACGGATTTTATATTTTCTGATAAAAAAGTAATCATTTACTATAAAGACATTGATCATTTATCAGGTGGAATATTTGATGCAAAGATTCGCGGTATTATGAAAGCCTGTGATGGTAAAAATAAACTTTGCATCGGCTTCTCAGAGAAAATGAAAGAGTCCCAAACTCTTATAACCTTAATCCTGAGCAAAGTAAAAAAAGAAATTTATAATGAAGTGATTGAACGACTGCAGGCATTAAAAAAAACAAAGAAAAAGTAGTTATGAAGATTGCCGTATTATTATCAGGTGGCGTAGATAGTTCTGTTGCACTTCGTCTTCTAAAGGAAGCAGGACACGATGTAACAGCGTTCTATCTCAAGATTTGGCTGCAGGATGAATTTTCTTTTCTAGGCGATTGTCCCTGGGAAGAAGATCTTGAATTTGCACGAGGTGTTTGTGAACAAGCTGAAGTTCCTTTGGAAATTCTAAATCTTCAGACAGAATACTGGGATACAGTTGTTTCATATACAATCGGTGAGATAAAAGAAGGCAGAACTCCAAATCCAGATATGTATTGCAATACCCTAATTAAGTTCGGTCAGTTTTATGATAAGATAGACTCATCTTTTGAGAAAGTTGCAAGCGGCCATTATGCAATGGTGGAAAAATTAAACGCAAAGTATTTACTAAGAACCTCTCCCGATCCCGTAAAAGACCAGACATATTTTCTTGCATACTTAACCCAATCCCAGCTTTCAAGGGCATTATTCCCAATTGGAAATAACGCCAAAAAAGAAATACGTGACCTTGCCCATGAATACCAGCTTCCTAATAAGAACAGAAAAGACAGCCAGGGAATTTGCTTTCTCGGTCAAATTAAGTTCAATGAGTTTGTGAAACATCATTTAGGTGAACTACCCGGTGATATTGTTGAAATCAATACGGATAAAATCATTGGTGAACATACCGGATATTATTATTATACAATCGGACAAAGATCAGGGCTTGGACTTGGCGGCGGTCCCTGGTATGTTGTTAAAAAGGATGTGGTTAATAATATCATTTATATATCCAGAGAAAATATTGCTCAACGGGCAAGAAACGAATTTTATGTGGGAAAATTCAATTGGATCGATAACATGCCCATTGATGGTGAAGACCTGAAAGTTAAGATCAGACACGGCGCTAATTTTTATCACTGCACTTTACATTTTGAAAGTAATGAAAAAGCATTGGTTAAAATGAAAGAATCAGATCAGGGAATTGCTGCCGGTCAGTTTGCTGTTTTTTATAAAGATGATGTTTGTTTGGGTGGAAGTGTAATTCTGGAATAAGAAAGTTTCAGGATTCAAGAACAAGGTGATTTAATTCGATAGATTCCTTTTCCTTTTTTAAGCTGATTAATTTGTTACACTCGATACAAATGTAAGCATAA
Source organism: Ignavibacteriaceae bacterium (assembly GCA_022865965.1). Lineage (GTDB taxonomy): Bacteria > Bacteroidota > Ignavibacteria > Ignavibacteriales > Ignavibacteriaceae > JAGXRK01. Next base: position 65 of record JALHTS010000201.1, on the reverse strand, counting down.
CGAACGCCGATTACGGAATCCAGACGTGCTTTCCATACTTCCCGGATTTCCTTTCCACAGCCGGG
>JALHTS010000025.1 GCA_022865965.1 Ignavibacteriaceae bacterium | reverse complement strand
TTAGTTCTAATTTATTTCTAGTTACACAAGTAGCAAAGTATATGACGTTCTAATCATTTTATCACCTCGCATAAAATAATTTAACTAAGCTATAAAAACTTATTTAATAAGTAAAGAGTATATCTAAGTCAAAGTTTTAACAATCGTCATTATTTCATATTCGGCAAGTACATTAAAAAACCATAAAAGTCTTTTCTCAATTAAGAAATTTTCTTTCTTATAATTAAGAAATAAAACACTAAACATTAAGTTTAATTAACTTAAAAAGATGATTCACATTGAATAATTGTGGCATTTATTATGTTGATTTGCCGATGGAAAAAACCAATTAATTAGTATAATTTATTATTATCCCAGGGGATAACATGCCTAAAATAGCAATTATTGATGATGATCCTGATATCATTGATGCAAGCAAGATAATCCTTTCTTCAAAAGGATATGAAGTGATCACAGCAACTAATCCTGACGACGGTTATAAAATCGTTGTTGAACAAAAACCCGATTTAATCATTCTCGATGTTATGATGAACGAGCCGGATGATGGTTTCTTTCTCGCTCAAAAATTTCGAAGAGAAAAAATAGCGACTCCAATTTTAATGTATACTTCTGTCTCTAAAACATTGGGGCTGGAGTTTGAAGCTGGTGAAATGGTTCCGGTTGATGATTTTGTCGAAAAACCAATTTCACCTGAAACGCTAATTGATAAAGTTGAAAAACTGTTACAACTAAATATTAAGGAGTAGAGCAAATGCTGGTAATAGAAAAAAATGCTCTCTCCGAAGAAATAGAGAGCTACGTTAAAAAATATGGCGATGACCGCTCTTCGCTTCTTATGATACTTCATGAAATTCAGAAAAAGCACAGACACATTTCCGAATTTGCTCAGCAGGAAGTAGCAAGACTTCTTAACATTCACCCCGTTGAAGTTTACAGTGTTATTTCATTCTTTGCGTTTCTTAACTCAAATCCTAAAGGACGAAATATTGTAAGAATTTGTCAGACAATTTCCTGCGATATGAAAGGCAAAAAAGCCATAGTTCAGGCAATTGAACGTGAACTTGGAATTAAGGTTGGTGAAACAACGAAGAACAATAAATTTACAGCTGAATATGCCAACTGTCTGGGTTTGTGCGATATGGGACCGGCAATGGCTATAAATGATAGGGTTTATACTAATCTTACTCCTGAAGAAGCCGTTGAACTTTTGGGAAAGGTAAAGTAGAAATGAATATGAAAAACATCAAAAAGAAAAGAACCGGACCTGTTATCTTCTCCGATTACAAAAGAGGAGAAGCCATAAAAAAAATATTAACAATGTCTCGTGAAGACATTTTGTTTGAATTAAAAGATTCAAAACTTAAAGGCAGAGGTGGTGCAGGTTTTCCAACTTCCACAAAATGGATGTTATCTGCTGCAGCTAAAGCAGATAGCAAATTTCTTGTTTGTAATGCCGATGAAGGTGAACCCGGAACATTTAAAGACCGCGTATTATTAATTGAATATCCGGAATTAATTTTTGACGGAATGGTAGTCGGTGGTTATACCATTGGTGCTCAGCTTGGAATAGTTTACCTGCGCGGAGAGTATGAGTATCTGTTAAAATCTCTTGAAGATTATCTTGAAGAAATGAGAAAAGACAATCTTCTCGGTAGAAATATTCTGGGTAAAGAAGATTTTAATTTTGATATCGAAGTATTCCTTGGTTCCGGGGCTTATGTATGCGGCGAGGAAACAGCTTTAATTGAATCGCTCGAAGGACACCGCGGCGAACCGAGAAACAGACCTCCGTATCCTATCAATACCGGATATCTTGGTAGACCTACTGCTGTTAACAATGTTGAAACTCTTGCTGCTGTTTCTCATATTGTTATAAAAGGCGGAAAGTGGTTCAGTTTATATGGAACAGATAAATCATCCGGATCAAAATTATTTTCTGTTTCCGGTGACTGTGAAAAACCCGGTGTTTATGAACTGCCCTGGGGAACAAAAATTTCGGATCTTTTAAAACTTGTTGGGGCAAAAAATACTAAAGCAGTCCAGATTGGCGGAGCTTCAGGGATTTGCATTCCTAAATCTCAGTTTGACAGAACCTTTGCTTATGAAGACGTACCAACCGGCGGTTCTGTTATTATATTTAATGAAAGCAGAGACATGCTTCATGTACTTAAGAATTTTATGGAATTCTTTGTCGAAGAATCCTGCGGACAATGCACGCCTTGCAGAATAGGTAATGTAAAACTGCTTGAAGGTGTTGAAATGATTGAAAAAGGCGAATACACTTTTGCACAGATTAATAAACTTAAAGATCTTGGTAGCACTATGCAGATAGCTTCTAAATGCGGATTAGGACAGTCAAGCCCAAATCCATTTATATCAATTCTTGAAAATTTTAAAGATGAAATATTTAATCGCGGTAATGGAGGAAAAAATGGAAAATAAAAAGATGCTAAGAGCACCTGTTAGCCAGAAACCGCATGTTATTGAAAAACCCGAACATCCGGAACATATTGGCGGGTCAGTTTCTATAGAAATAAATGAAAAAAAAGTTACGGTACCATTTGGAACAACTATTCTTGAAGCTTGCAGACAGAACCAGATTCATATCCCCACTCTTTGCCATCACGACGATCTTTGTGTTGCAGGTGTTTGTCGCGTTTGCGTTGTTGAAGTTGAAGGAATGAGAACTCTGCAAGCCTCTTGTGCATTCCCGATAACTGCGCAGATAAAAATAAAAACAACAACTAATGCAGTCAGAAGAGCAAGAAAGCATATAATTGATTTATTATTAAGCGAACATTATGGTGAATGTTATTCCTGTTTCAGAAACAATAATTGCGAGCTTCAGTCACTTGCTAAAGAATACGGAATTGATCACTACAATTTTGGTCACATCGAAAAACCAAGATATGAAGTTGATAACTCTTCATACTCGGTTGTGCGTGATATGGATAAATGTATTCTGTGCAAGCGCTGCGTAAGAACTTGTATTGATCTACAGGAAGTTGGTGTTCTTGAAGCGGTTGACAGAGGTCATAATACACATATCGGAACATTTTTAGATAAACCGCTCAATGAAGTTATTTGTATTAACTGCGGTCAGTGCATAAATCGTTGTCCTACATCCGCACTGCGTGCAAACGATCCGCGTGATGAAATATGGGCTGCAATTGATGATCCTAAAAAGCATGTTGTAATTCAAACAGCTCCATCACCAAGAGCAGCAATCTGCGAAGAGTTTGGAATGGAACCCGGAACATCACTTACCGGTGAAATGAACACTGCAATGAGACGTATTGGTTTTGATGTTGTATTCGATACAAACTTCACAGCAGATTTAACAATCTTTGAAGAAGGTACAGAACTCATATTAAGATTGTACAAAGCTCTTGTTCAAAAAGAACAAGTTGCACTTCCACAGTTTACATCTTGTTCACCAGGTTGGGTAAAATATCTTGAACATTTTTATCCTGAATATATTGAAAACCTCAGCACAGCAAAATCGCCGCAGCAAATGTTCGGCGCACTAATAAAAACATATTATGCACAGAAAAAAGGTATTGATCCGAAAAATATTGTTTCAGTTGCAGTAATGCCTTGTTCAGCTAAAAAGTTTGAGTGTAACAGACCAGAAATGGTTGATTCAGGATTCAAGGATGTTGATTATGGTTTAACCACCCGCGAACTTGCTCAAATGATTAAAGAAGCCGGAATTTATTTACCTGAAATGCCTCGATCGCATTTTGATGATCCATTTGGTGATGCTTCAGGTGCGGGGTTGATATTTGGTGCTACCGGCGGTGTTATGGAAGCAGCTTTAAGAACTGTTATTGAATTTGTTACCGGAAAGAAAGTTGAAGATGTTTTTGCCAATGCTGATATAACTCCGGTCAGAGGATTCGAAGGTATTAAATATGCAGAGCTTCCAATTACAGAAGTCGGTCCTGTTCCTGATCTTATCAAACATCTTATTCCTGATTGGAACTGGTTAAAAGGTGCAACACTTAAAATTGCAGTTGCACACGGCACAGCAAATGCAAAGAAAATTATGGATGATATAAAAGCCGGTGGTAAATTCAGTGAATGTCACTTCATTGAATTTATGGCTTGTCCGGGAGGCTGTATCGGAGGTGGCGGACAGCCCATTCCAACTACAGAAGATATTCGTAAATTAAGAGCAAAAGCTATTTATGA
>JALHTS010000024.1 GCA_022865965.1 Ignavibacteriaceae bacterium | reverse complement strand
CTTTCGTTATCAGTTCAATTCTTACCGGAATTTCTGACGGAATACTTTCGCCGTTAATTACTTTGTAAGCAAATTCAACTGAAATTTTTCCCATTTCTTCAGGATGCTGGGCAACTGAGGCGTGCATTATATTTGTTATGATAGCTTCTCTGCTGTCTTTTATAGCATCGAAGCCGACTACAATAATTTCATTTTTTCTTTGTGAAAACGAAATAGCTTCAACAGCGCCGAGGGCCATCATATCATTGCAGCTGTAACCGCTTTTTGACCTTAAGATGCAAAACCTCCTAAATCGCTAATGATGAGAAATCGAGCTGAATTACTTTGAATTCTTTGCGCTAACATAGTGTTTTGTAAGCTATCTGGTTTCTTCGAATGAATGAGACGAAAAGATTTTTATTATACGTATTCATTTAGTTTTAAAAGTTTCTTAATGATTATCAAAGTAAAAATTGAATTCCGCCTAAGCTCCAAAAATTCGTTTGATCTTCATGGCTGCGTAGGCTCTTGCCGACGGAAAAATATAGAGAAAATTTTTCTGACAATTCCCATGACAGACCCACGTTCACCATTGGTTCGGCCAAATCAAATGGTGCTTCACTCACTCCCGTGTGCCATTCCCCAAGGAGCTTAACACGATCCAGAAAAATTGCAATTCCAACACCAACTTCCCACTTATTTGATTCGCCTTGCACCCAAACATGCCCGATCTCAGCTGTTAAACCAAAGTCCGACCACTCCTTGTGCCATTCCAACGGGAGAATAAATTTGCGTCCTACTTTTCCCTCAAAAGGAAAATATATCTTTGGATAAAATGATATGTCTGAGCCGAATGATTCCGATTGATCAAGGAACCTATATTTAATTCCCAATTCCATACCATCAAAACCGGTGAAATTTCTAACTCCATCTTCCCAGTCAACAACATAGGGTAATCCTACCATTAGTTGAGTACGCTCTCCCACACCATAGTTGATATCGAAGAGGATTACTTGCCATTCATCATTCACGGTTGAATGTTCCAAAGAACTCATAATATTGATTTCCCAATTTCCGGGACCCGGAGTGCCTGGATCATTTAGAATGAGTGGAGGACTACTCTGTGCGTATATCGATTTGCTGAAAAATAAAACAAAAATGCAGATAAATAAAAGAGAAAATTTGAAAATACTATTCATACTGGATTTACTCTTGCTACTAACTGTTTGTATTCTATATACCATAGTAAAAGCTCAACAAAAACAGATTCATCTCATTTATTTATTTGTAAACAACTGTGCAAGAAATCGATTGTTCTTTTCGCTGACGTATCGGAATCCGGCAAAGGCAATATTTCTGCGGAAACAAATCCGGTATATTTTATTTCTCTAAGTGTACCAAGAATGGTATTAAAATCAATATGACCAGCACCCGGATACCATCTATTAGAATCTGCTACATGAAAATGAAATAGTTTTTCTTTAGCGTTATGAATACTCTCAACAATTGACGGTTCTTCTATGTTCATGTGAAAAGTATCAAGTAGAAGCCCGACATTTTTTTTATTCACTTTTTCAAGAAAGAGGAGACCGGAGTTGACCGTATTGATCAAATTTGTTTCATATCTATTTATTGGTTCAATTGCGATATTTATTTTCTCATTCGACGAAGCACATTCACTGAGCGCTTCGATCAGCCAGCTTTCAACTATTTCATGACTTAAATCTAGCTCTCTTTTACCACGCATCAATCCAATGATCACTACTGCATTAAAATTCTCGGCAAACTTCATTTGCGATTTAATTCTATCGATAGCTTTCTCTCTAATCTCTTTATCGGTATGAGTTAATGATAAACCTTCTTCGCCATAAGCTTGTCCCGTACCTAATGCAGGAACGGGCAGGTTATTTTTTTTCAATACCGAATTAAGTTGAGTGAGATCTAATAGTTTTGGATCTCTTACCGCAAGTTCTATCCCATCATAACCATACATTTTTATTTTAGAAATATTTTCGGATAATTGTCCCTTATAAGCAAGAGCCGAAAATGCGGTTGGTTGAGTTGACAGAACTATGCTGAACTTCATATTTATTATAAACCCATTTTGTTAATTGCATATATCGGTCGCCATCCCTCGGTAAAAGGTTCTTTCATG
>JALHTS010000200.1 GCA_022865965.1 Ignavibacteriaceae bacterium | reverse complement strand
GTGACCGCCATAGTAATTTTTTTGCCGATCGAGGAGTTTGCAAATTTTAGAAACCAACCCATTATAAAACTCCTTCTGATTCAGTATGATTAAATTGAAAAATGAGTTTGATAGGAAGATATTTTGAATTGTAACAAGGCTCAAAGTTAACAGTAGAATATATTTTATACGCTTGTTTCAATGAAATGTATAATGTTAACATTTGATAATAAAAATTATAATGCAACTTAGAAAAAAAAGTTAGAATTGAGAAGCCAATCGTCAAAAAAAAGGTAAAAATTTGAAGTTATACTAATAAAAACTATTTTAACATCAGTTCTTTGAACAAGTTTTATGGTGTCCCGCTATCCCAGGCATTTTGGGATTGAAAGGGAATCATAGGGAAATTCGGTGCTCCCGCTGTGCGGGAAATTCCGATGCTGTCGCGCAACTGTGAATAGCAACTTTGTTGCAATGTTAAATGTTCAATTCTAAATGTTCAATGAAATTCATCGAACATTAAACACTTAACATTGATCATCTGCTAAAAGCCAGGAGACCTGCCATAAAAGTTAATTAATCAGCCTTCGCGAGAAAGGTAAGATTAACGATGGTATTCCTCTCCATTCGTTTTATCTCAACTTTTTTAACACGCGAAGTTACTTTCAATTTCCTTTTACAGGAGTAACTTCTATGCATCAAACAAAATTCTTTTTTGTGTTCTTCTCATTTTTTCTGTTTTCTGTTTTTTTATACTCTCAAAATTCTATGGTTCAAAAAACAGATTCTGCAGGAATTTACAAACTCACAGATGTTGTTATTTCTGCTACAAAAACAAATTCAAGCACACTTGAATTAGCCAACTCAATCAGCATTATTGATTCAGTTGAGATATCTAACCGAAATGCATTTATTTTATATGACCTTTTAAAGAATGAATACGGTTTGAGTTTTACATCACAAGGTGGACCCGGAACTTTGTCTAATGTTTATCTGCGTGGTGGAAGTCCTTCTTACACTCACGTTTTAGTTGACGGTGTAGAGATGAACTTAACAAGCGATCCAAATGGAGTTTATGATTTTGCTGCGTTACCCACAGATAATATTGAGCGCGTAGAAATTTTAAGAGGTCCGCAATCAATTCTTTATGGTTCCGATGCACTTGCCGGTGTTATAAACATAATTACAACAAAAGGTTCAGGTTCTCCGAGATTTTCTCTGTCAACAGAAGGTGGATCATACAACACATTTAAGACAACAGCAGGGTTAAGTGGAATTTTAGGCAAGCTTAATTATTCAATTAACTTAGGCAGGATTAAGAGTGATGGGTTTTCTGCAGCCAGCGAAAAATATGGCAACATTGAAAAAGACGGTTTTCAAAATGATAATATTTCAACTGCTTTAGGTTATCGATTTTCTGAAAATGTAAAGACTAATTTTTATTTCAGATTTTTGAAGTCAAAAGCCGATTATGATCAATCCGGAATTTATGGTGATGACCCAACTTATAAGTTCAATCAGGAAGAATTATCTTTAAGAGGTGAAGCTGTTTTTAATCTTTTAAATAATGTGTGGGATCAAAAAGTCGGTGCATCGTTTATACGAAACATAAGAAAATATAAATACGATGAAACAATTAATAACTTTTCTGCTTCAACAAGTTTTTATGACGGACGAAAGATTAAACTTGACTGGCAAAATAATTTTAGTATAATTGATAATAATTTAATTTCTCTCGGTGTTGATTTTGAAATCGATGAAACTGTTTCAGAATTCAATTCCTCATCTGCTTTTGGTGATTTTATCAGTCTTTTTCCGAAAAGTGATTCAAAAACATTTGGTATATATCTTCAGGATCAAGTAAATATTGGCAGAGATTTTTTTGCTTCGATTGGAGTAAGATTTGATAACCACGATAAATTCGGTTCGTCTTTTACTTACAGAATAGCACCTGCTTACATAATTTGGCAAACCGGAACAAAATTTAAGGCAACAATTGGAACGGGTTTCAAAGCTCCTTCTTTATTTTATTTATATGATCCGGCATTTGGAAATTCTGATTTGAAGCCAGAAAAAAGTTTTGGCTGGGATTCCGGAATTGAACAGTTCTTCTGGAATGAAGGATCATCATTCGGCGTAACATATTTTGAAAATGACTATAAAGATTTATTTGGATTCGACAACAACTATAAAACAATAAACATCAATAAGGCTGAAACAAAAGGTGTTGAAGTATATTCAACAATAAAACCATTTTTTGGTCTGGATGCTAAACTGAATTACACATATACTAATGCAAAAGATAAAAGTGAAGGATTAGCTGAAGAAGACCGAAAACTTATAAGAAGACCGGAACATAAAATCGGTGGATATTTAAGCTATAATTTCTCAGAAAAAACAAATGCGAATGTTGAAGTGATTTGTGTCGATAAAAGAGATGATTTAGATTTCAGCACATTTCCATCTACAAGAATTCAGCTTGATCCTTATGTCCTTCTGAATGTTGCTGCGCATTATAAATTGTTTGATTTTTTAAGATTTAATTTGCGTATTGAAAATCTTCTAGATTCTGATTATGAAGAAGTTTTTGGATACGGAACTGCAGGCTTATCGGTTTACGGAGGAATAAATATTACTTTAGATTAAGAGTGAGAGCTTAAAGATTTTACTCTTTTTACTTTTTTCTTTTTTCTTTTTACTTGAACAAACTCTATTTTTGAACAATTATAAACAGTAAATATTTACTAAGATTTTAAAGGAAAGGATACGAAATGAATTCATTAAAATTATCACCAAGATTTTTAATGCTTACGGGTATGGTATTAGTCGCTGCTTTAATTCGACTTTTACCACATCCGCCAAACTTTGCACCTATAGCAGCAATGGCTTTATTCGGAGGTGCATATTTTAATAAGAAAGCATTTGCTTTTGTTATTCCGCTTGCTGCGTTGTTTCTTACCGATTTATTTTTAGGATTTCATAATACAATGTGGGCAGTTTATTTGGGCTTCATTTTGATTGTAGGATTAGGAATGATAATGCTTAAGAAGAAATCTGTTTTAACAGTAATTCTAGCTTCCGTTAGCGCATCTGTTTTGTTTTTTGTACTTACAAATCTTGCATTCTGGGCAACAGATACATTATACTCGACTAATCTAACAGGATTGGCAGTCTGCTTTACTGCTGCAATTCCATTTTTCCATAACACACTTATGGGAGATTTATTCTATACTGGCGTAATGTTCGGATTGTTTGAGTTAGCAAAAGCAAAATTCCCTCAGCTTGTGAAAGTAAAAGCTTAAATATTAAAAAACCTTCAAGGTCGCAATAAAGACCTTGAAGGTTAAGTACTATTTTCAATTGTTTTAATAGAAACAAATAGACTATTTGGTTAGTACCATCTTCTTCGCATTGGTGTAACTGCCTGCCTGCAATTTATAAATGTACATACCGCTTGGAAGGTTACTTGCATCGAACTCTATAGAGTAATTTCCTGCACTCTTAGTTTCATTAACAAGTTCAGCAACTTCACTTCCCAAAATATCATACACTTCAAGTTTTACAAATCCCGGTTCCTTTAATGAGAATTTAATTTTTGTGCTTGGATTGAATGGGTTGGGATAGTTTTGAAAAACTTTGAAGGATGTTACCAGGTCTGGCTTTTCTTCTATTACATCCACTGTTTTTTGATATTTTAGTAATGTACTATCTGCGCCAACTATATAACCTATATTCCCATTATAAAAAAAGTATATACGGTATAAATGAGAAGTTGTGCCGCTTTCAATCTGTTGCCAGGTAATGCCTTTATCTGTGGTGTGCCCTATAAATCCATAATTTCCTATTGCCCATCCGGTACTGTCATCAGTAAAAATAACATCATTCATCCATGCACCTGACAGATACTGAGTCAGCCAATTCTTTCCTCCATTGTTTGTCACCTTTATCATCCCCCAAAAAAATGGAGGATTAGAACCTGCAATATAGCCATGCAGAGAATCTGTGAAATAAATGGCACTGCCTACCGTGGTTAAAGTATCGTTGAACTGCCACGTTTTACCACTATCAACAGTATTAACAATGAAACCTGCATCAAATATCCATCCTCTTCCAACTGCCCATCCATACTTTCGATCAATAAAAAAAATATCAGTTATTCCAATTGATCCTATATGTGATTCTATTGTCATCGTTTTCCAGGTTACACCTCCATCTGTTGTTTTGTAAATACTATCTCCTCCGGCAAAGCCATTGAGTGAATCGAAGAAGGTTAAACAATTAATCACAGGCGCGGAATATCTATCCCAACTCTTTCCTCCGTTCTTAGTGCTTAAAAGAAAATATTCATACTCATCATTTGACAGTGTTAGACTAGCTATCCATCCATGCAAAGAATCGGTAAAAATAATACCATCAAGCCAAGCATTGCAACTGTCAACCTGTGTTTCCCAGCTAATCCCTTTATTTGTAGTATGGAATATTGTACCAGGAAATAAGGTAATCCACCAACCATTTCTTTCATCAACAAAGAATCCATGGTAAGTATTGTGATTGTTGGATGGATAAAACACAGGGTTTACTTTAACCCAATCTTGAGCATAAAGCTTGTCCACTGCTCCCAAGCAGTAAATTAGTCCAACGCTGATAAGCATCCGTTTAATTAAATCTATTTGAAAGAAATTTTTCATTTTCTTCCTCTTCATTTGAGAAAAATAAGTTTATAAGAAAAGAGTGATATGAAATATATTTGTAGATAATATAATAGAATTGATATAGAAAATGGCATAACTAACATTTTTCCCTCTGCACAACTGGGGGAAAGAGTTAATACGCCGCGGAGTGCTAGAGTGTTTATAATCTTAGTAAAAGAAAAGAAGAGTAAAACAGTTTTAAGTATCCTGATCATATAAGCCTCCAAATACTCACTACAAACGAAAGAAAAATAAACAGTAAAGTCAAATAAAATTTTATTAATCGATTGCCAGCTATCAAATAAAAAAAGGCACGTTTGCTCGTGCCTTAAAACTACATACCACAAGCTACCAACTACTTACTTCCGCTTCCCTCTTTGATAAGCCAGCATAACAATTTTCTTAAGCGCCATTCCGTAAGACATTTTTGCAGCGTGAGCGGAGCGCATAAAGCCTGCTCCTTCTGTAAGATCGGGATTCGGATTAACCTCCAAAACATACAGATGATTATCTTTTGATAGTCTCATATCAACTCTGGAATAATCTCTTACACCCATTACTTTAAATGCAGCCAGAGCCATTTGTTTTGCTTTTTCCTCAATGCGTTTAGGAAGTTTTGCGGGACATTTAGGAATTGTTTTATGATACGACTCGTGAAGCGGATCCCATTTTGCCTGGTAGCTTACAATGTTGTAAAGATGATCCGGCATTTTCTTAAAATCTATTTCACTGATTGGAAGAACTTTTGGTTTCTTATCACCAATTACAGCAACATTCAATTCCCTTCCGTCGATAAATTCTTCACACAATGCAGGCTGGTTGAAATATTGAAACACATAATCAATTCGTTCTTTAAGTTCTGTTTCATTGTTGACAATTGATTCATTCTCAATTCCAACACTTGCATCTTCAAAAGCAGGTTTTACAATTACCGGAAATTTCAAACTACTTCTGTAGTTTTTAGTCTTCTTCCGGAACACCTTGAATCTTGGTGTCCGGATTTTATATTCACTAAGTATT
>JALHTS010000199.1 GCA_022865965.1 Ignavibacteriaceae bacterium | reverse complement strand
TTCTATGCCAAGTGGAAACGAAAAACCACCAAATACGGAATACTGATCAATTCCCTGATTATTTATCAAATATTGCGTTTTTTCATAGCTTAAACCGGCACGCCAAATCATTTGTTCCCACACAGATGCCCCAATAATTTGTCCAGGTTTGTATTCAAACCCTGTGCTTATTTTGTGCAGATCTCTAAGAACATTTTGGGTTTGATTTGCTAATTTATATTCACTCCAGGGTTGAAATGAATAATCTAAACTAACCAGATAAACTGAGAATAAATTAAAACTTATTCCAGTTGTAATCCGATAAGGAATATTCATTGTTGTTTTTGCATTAAGCAAAGTGTCTTCAACAGTATTAGATCTGGAAATGTATAATGTGTCAATATCCATTTCAGGAATTAACTTTAAAGCAGAACCAAAACGTAAATTTGATATGACAGAATTTTCGCCAAAAACCATTGACAAATCAGGTGATAACAATCCAATGGTAGTTCCAAATCCAGTTCCCTTATATAATTTTTCAAATTCAGCAGGATATCTAGTTTGATCAACAAAATCTAATTTAGTTTTGTATGATAAATTACCGAAATAGTAATCTAACGTTGCACCAAAAGCTATATTTGCCGGAAGTAGAACGGATGTTCCTATAAAAATTTCAGATAGACCTCCTTTGCCCTCATAATCAACAAAGTAAGGTTCAGAGCCTGAAATAAATTCCTGAGCTTTATAGCTTATTCTTGAAAAAGGAATTAAACCTGTTGCAAATCCAATTCCATAATCTTTGCTGATAGGAAAACCAAACGTAAATCCTTTGAACTCGGTTTCAGAATAAAAGCTTGATGTATTGTCATCCGAGATAAGCAATCCACTATAAGAAAGATTAACTCCAAATCGAGTTCCCTTCATTTTATACCAGGTTGCAGGATTTAGTGTTGAGATAGAATTATCATCAACAACCGCTATACCTAATTGACCCATCGCAATTTTTCTTGCCGATGCTGAGTGTTCAACATCACCAATTCCAAAACGCGTATAAGTTGAATTGCTCTGCGAATATGAATTAATACATGCAAAAAGCATGAAAACAGCAACTAAAATATTTCTTTTTCTCATTATCAATTATATGTATAAACAATTTCTAAATATGGACGTTTTGACGGATCTAAAGCTTCACTTCCAAACAAATTAAATAATTCTACTCCAACTTGTTCACTTCCTGATCTTAAGATCATTCCTTGATTATCATTATCTCTTAACCATTTTCTTACCATTGGAGTTATATCTCCGCTATACTGGTAATTAAAATCCGAAAGTCTAATAAATAAATTTTCATCTACCTCATTGGTCTCTTCATTCTTTATAAGAAAAGCAAGTAAAGAATTTTCAAAAGACGAACCAAAAACATTTTTTGTTGAATCAGAATGCAATGTTAATGTGGCTCTGTTTATAACAACATTTGTCGGAATGCTTGAAAGATCAAAATATAATTTTGAATTAATAGCTAAACTTGATTGCACCAGCATATAGTCCGGCTCAGTCTGCGGAAGATCACCAAGAACCAAGCTAATATCCGAAGCAACGATTCCCGTTAATGTATCAGTATATGAACCTTGTTTGCTTATAATAACTTTTAATTTTGAATCGGCATCTAAATATGCATTATATGCTTGAAAACCAACTATTTTTTGTGTTGAAACTGTTGGTGAGATAAGAATACCGTAATTAGTCAAAGAATCCGTATTCATCGAAAAATCAATCCACTCTCTTGCAAGCTCATTATTAATTTTGAATGAATAAACAGAATCACCAAACGATTTATCAGAGCTAACATCGTCAAGATCATATTGAAGAGTGCTAAATGAATCAGCGGAAAAAGTTGACGAACTCCAAGTAGACAATACTTTATGAACAGTAAAGTCGAACTCAACAAGACTATCTGTAAATACATAATTTGGATAAAGTTCTATAAAAGCAGATTCAATAACAATGTTACCTTCATTAAAGTCTGTTTTAACTGAATCAGGTAAAAAGAAAGCAAAATTCATTATAGAATAAGCGGTTAGATTATCTTTCATTCCGACAAGTAATCGTGAAGAATTTCCAAGCGAAATTACTTTTTTGAAATGAGAAGAAGTTTGGAAAAAATTTCCTTCAACAGAGTTGATAGTATCAACTTTCAAATAATCCTGTTCAAGTAAATTCAATCCTACAGAAGAAGGGTCATCCGAACAGGATATCAGAATAAGACTTGAAATTAAGAGGAGAAATAAAACAAAATGTTTGATCACTAATTATCTCCGTGTAAATCTTTAAC
>JALHTS010000198.1 GCA_022865965.1 Ignavibacteriaceae bacterium | reverse complement strand
TTTTCGTCAGGTTAAAGATTTCCCTTCACCAAATCATATCGTTACAGTGAAACTAGGTTTTGAATAAGTTCTTTTCTTTAATTTCTTACTAGCGTCTGCTGTTCTCAGCAGACGCTTTTTTTTTTCATTTTAAATAGATGTTTCTATAATAAATATAATTTTTTTTCTAGTAGCTATGCAGGTGTTTTTGCATAACCCAATTATTATTTTGAATCTGATTATGCTCAGTTTGGTTACGATCTAACTTCTAACTATGTTAAATTTTATTATTCTTTTAATCAAGCATCTTTAAAGGTTGGTTATGAAAATTCACATAACGATTTTGAAGGATTAGTGAAGGTATTTATTCAGAATATACAAAACGTGGATACTATTGTTTTCAATTAGTGGAAGATGAAACTTGAAATAGATACATCCTCAATTGATCATCAGACACTTGTTGGTACTCTGGGAGTTGTGATTCCTGTGGTTACTTTTAATTGTGTAATAACTGGTTCAGATTTAAACAGTCTGGAAATGTTTAGAGTAAAAAAAAATAATTGTTAATTCACTCCTGAATGGAACTCTAAGCATTAGTGTTATTCAACTAGCCTCTCAAATGGTTCAGGGAAGTGAAGACGGATCTGATTTGCTGAGTTTTGTGCTTCATACAAAGTATCCGCACATTATCTGCTGTTAAAGAAGTGCCGCCTTTATAGTAGGGAAGATCGTGATCACCCCTGCCTGCCGGCAGGGTGTAGATTTTCTTTGGAACCGCAGAGAACACATAGTCCTTTATCTTTTGTCCAAACAAATTATCGATGTAAAAATGATAATTCTTCTTTCTCAGCAATTGGGATCACCATTCAGGATACAAAATCTGCACTCCATAATATTTGTATCCCTTTAATCATATAGTAATTAAAACCGGTTTGAGTAATTACTATTTTTTATTCGGATTAATAGATAAAGTCCCTATTCTTTATGAATAAAAGAATCAGTAAAATATTAGTAGTTATCTTTACTTCAATCATTCTAACCTTGTTAGTTTTGTTTTTTCTCAACCTATTCTCAACCGTACAATTAAAATCCAAAGCTCATTATATTAAACATCAGGAGAATGATATGATTCTTTATAAACTAGGTGTGAAAGAATATACTGATAAAATTATTATACACCTTCCCGCTGCAATACAAAGAGTTGAGTTTTATACAACCGAAATAAAAAGTATCAATAAGCAAAGAGCATAAATACAGGAGGAGTTATGTATCGCAAGATAATTTTAAAGGTTTTATATAATCTTATAATAGTCTGCTTCATACTCATTAGTTTTCAGGCGTGCAGTAAAGAAGAAAACAATGATCCGGTTTCACCAACAATCCACGAACAGGGTGAAATTGTTCAATCAAACAGTATCGGCACAATGACGGCAGATGATATACAACAGATACTTGCAAATGTGAACATGACCATTCCATTCACATTAAATTATTCTGTTGAGACAATTTCAATAAATTACTATACGATAGACGGATCCGGCAATCAGACTATTGCATCCGGAGCTCTTATTATTCCACAGAGTGGAAGTAGCCTGCCATTGGTAAGCCTTCAGCACGGAACCCAAACAAAAAATAACTTAGTGGCATCAGTTTCACCGGTAAACTCAACGGAAGGTATTGTCGGATTGATTATGGCATCGATGGGCTATATGGTAGTTGTTCCCGATTATCTCGGCTTTGGAGTGTCAAATGTTATGCATCCGTATACTCATGCAGAATCGCTGATTCCGGGCGTAATTGATTTGATGCGTGCCTGCAGAATTTATAGTTCCCGGCATCAAATAACATTGGATGGAAGGGTTTTCCTTACCGGTTATTCTGAAGGAGGATACGCAACGCTAGTTACTCAAAGAAAAATTGAATTGGAATATTCTCAGGAATTTAATTTAACTGCCGTTGCTCCTATGGCCGGACCGTATGATTTAAATGGTATGATGCAAACACTTTTTCAAACAGGTCAATATAATTACACCGCTTATATAGCGTACATTTTAACCGCTTATAATAACATTTACGGATGGGACCGCCTGAATGATTTCTTTAATGCACCATATTCCTTAACAGTGCAAAATTTATTTGACGGATCGAAAACATTCAGCGAGATTGTAAGTCAACTACCGGCAACATTTTCAGCACTTATGGATTCCAATTTTGTTTATAACGTCAAAACCGGAAATGAATCTGCTTTTATCGCAGCAATTCAGGAAAACACATTGCTTGATTGGAAACCTCAAGCCCCAATCAATTTTTTTCATGGAGATGCAGATGATATATCTCCATATCAAAACGCATTAACTGCAATTGAAAAGTTAACAGCAAACGGAGGCACGAATATCCAGCTAACAACTATCCCCGGTGGTACTCATGAAAATTCCGGTCCCATAGCAATCGTTGGTGCAATTCAGTGGTTTGAAAGTATGTAAAGATCCGGAACTTAGTAAAAAAGAATTCCCGGGGCTGTCATTCCAGCTCTGCCTTGCGAAGCAGGTCGGAGACGAGGCGAGCAGACTTAGAAAAAAAATTTCGGAAATAATATTTGAAAATTTTAAACTTAAGGGAGAAAATTATGCGATCAATAAAAAATGTAAGGAATCAAATAATTTTAGATTTAATAATGATTCCGGTCTCCATTTATATGACCTTTGATTATTATTTTTTAATAATGTCTGGAGATGATTCAATACGAAGAAAAATTGTTCTAGTTGTATGGACCTTATCGATAATTGGTTGGTCAATTAAGTTAGTTTATGATTTAAAAAAGGGGAA
>JALHTS010000197.1 GCA_022865965.1 Ignavibacteriaceae bacterium | reverse complement strand
TAAAGCCTCATCAGACTTGCCTGATTTATATAAATTCAAAGCGCTATTAAACTCGTTTTCCTGAGCAAAAAGAGTTCCAAAGAAAAGTATAATTAATAATCCAACAATTACTTTATTCATTACTCACTCTGCCTGTTTTCTTTGAAGATAGAGAGTTACGGGCGTTTATTGCAGTTAGAAATCCTGGATCAATCTTTAAAGCAAGTTCATAATATAATTGAGCCTTATCCAACTCCTTTTTTTCTTTTGCAAGCTCAGCAATGTATAAATATACTTCGGCTGAAATTTCATCGGTTGATTCCAGTAAAAGGTTAAAATATTTTTCTGCTTTATCATATTCACCGGATCTAAAATATATTTTGGCTGCTGTTTCCATTATTTCAGGTTTTCTTTTTTTTCTTCTGAAGGCTTTCTCAATTTTAATAACTGCGTGAGTAAGCATATCAAGTTCAAAATAAATATTTGCAAATAATAAATTTATTTCCCAGTTATGTGAATCAAGATATTCAAATTTTTTAGCATATTCTAATGCAACCTCAAAATTGCAAAGCTCAAATTCAACTTTGACAAGCAACAACAACACTTGAGTAGCCAAATCATCAACATCAGAGTTTTTATAATAATATTCCAATGGAAATCTTGCCGCATCGTAATTCTTTAAATTATAATAACAGAGTCCACGCCAGTAATCAATAAAAGGATAGTCTGCAGCGTCAAGTGCTGATAAAACTTCCGCAGCTTTTTCCCAAAATGAGTATTGCATGTAAAATTCTACTGAGGTTATTAAAGCATAATCCTTTTTAGGATTTAACGTTATCATTTTATCAACAACTTTTACCGCTTCTTCGGTTCTTCCTGTTCTTTCATATAATTTAATGAGCCGTAAATAAGTTTCGATGTAAGATTCATCTTCTTCAATTAAAGAAGTATAAATCTGAATTGCGTGAAGATAATTTTCAAGACTCTCATAACTTGCAGCCAGACTTAGTTTTTTCTGAAACTTAAATTCATCCACAATGTTTATTCCCACTCGATAGTTGCCGGAGGTTTTGAACTGATATCATAAACTACTCTGTTTATTCCACGCACTTTGTTAATAATTTTGTTCGAAACATTTGATAGAAACTCGTGATTAAACTGAAACCAATCAGCAGTCATTCCATCAACAGAAGTTACTGCACGGAGAGAAAGAACATTTTCATAAGTTCTTTGATCTCCCATAACACCAACCGATTGAACCGGTAAAAGCACAGCAAAAGCCTGCCAGATTTGTGTGTAAAGATCCGCTTCCCTGATTGAACTGATAAAAATATCATCAGCTTCACGAAGAATATCAAGTTTTTCTTTGGTTACTTCACCAAGAATTCTAACTGCAAGACCGGGTCCGGGAAATGGATGACGCTGAATAAATTTTTCCGGAATTTCTAATTCTCTTCCAACATTTCGCACCTCATCTTTAAACAATTCTCTAAATGGTTCAATCAGTTTTAGATTCATTTTTTCGGGGAGTCCACCAACATT
>JALHTS010000196.1 GCA_022865965.1 Ignavibacteriaceae bacterium | reverse complement strand
CAGCTTAATCGTGCAGTTGAAACGCGTACAGATAAACGTCCTCAGCTATCTGATCTTCGTGAGTCAGGATCAATCGAGCAGGATGCTGATGTGGTAATCTTTCTTAATCGTCCTGAACTGTATGGAATTAAACAATTTCCTGATGAAAGCTCCACGGAAAGCGTTGCTGAAATAATTGTCGGAAAGCAAAGAAATGGACCAGTCGGTGATATTAAATTAGCATTCTTAAAGGATTATGCTAGGTTTGAAAATCTTGCTCACGCCAGACAGATTGCAGAGTATACGTCAGTTGAAGCTGTTGATGAGGATATTATTTAAATAAGTCAAAATGAAAAAGTAGAAAGTCAAAAAATTGATGTTAAAAAAGTCGATAATTATTTTATTTGTTTATTTTGGCTTCATTAGTCTGAATGCTCAAATCTTTTCTGAAAAAGATATTGAAATCTGCAACGCTAAATTTGAGTTCGCTGTTTCGAAATCTCTTGCTGAGAAACCATTAAATGAAATTATTGTTGAAATTGGAAAGAGTTTCCTGGGAACTGAATATGTTGCTCACACAGCTGAAAAAGAAGGCGAGGAACAGCTTGTAATAAATTTTTCAGGATTAGATTGCACTACCTTTCTAGAAACATCTCTGACTTTAGCAAGATGCATCAAACAAAATAAATTTTCTTTTGAGGATTATCAGAAAGAATTAACACTTATTCGTTATCGAGATGGAAAAATAGATCGTTATCCTTCGCGTCTTCATTATTTTTCTGATTGGATTTACAACAACGTCCAGAAAGGGATCATTAAAGATATAACCAAAGAAATCGGCGGAGAAGAAAAGGTTTTTAGCGTAAATTATATGTCTTCAAATCCGGATCTCTATTTACATCTCAGGGAAACTCCCGAGTTTATACCGATAATAAAAAGTCAGGAAGATGAAATCAGTAAGCGGATATACAATTATATCCCAGAAGATATGATTGACGGAATAGAAGATAAAATTCAAACAGGTGATTTAGTCGCTTTAACAACAAACATTGAAGGACTGGACATAGGACACGTTGGTTTTGCAGTTAAAATGGAAGATGGGAAAATCCATTTTATGCATGCGCCTCTAGCCGGGAGTAAGGTGCAGATTTCGGAATTGCCTTTGAGTGATTACGCAAAGAAGATTAAAAAGCATACAGGAATTATTGTTTTAAGAACTCAAGAGAATTTTTAATTGACTCACTAATCGGGCTACTTTGTATTCCAAACGACTTCAGTTTATCACAATTCATTGAAACATCTTCAACTTTTGGCAAATCAGGCACATCATTCATAGTTATTTTGATGAGAAGATTTTTATCAAACTCGGCAACATCACACAATCTTTCACCAAGTTCATAACGTGAAACTCTTTCCAGACCGCCAAAGTTTATTATTTCACTTTTTATATTTTCATCTAATAGTTTGTTTATCAATCGGGCGGAATCAATCAAAGAAATTGGGGAGCGAAACTGATCTGCAAACAACTTTACCTCTTTATCCTGCTTCAAATCCATATACATTTGATGGAAATGACATTTAGAATGATTTAGTCCAAATCCGTATAAAAGAGCTGTTCGAAGAATAATATAGTCATCAAACGTTTCCTGAATTTTCACTTCGCCCATTAATTTTGTTTCTGCATAAAGCGAAACCGGAATTAACTTGGAATCTTCCTTCAACATAGAACCTCGGTAACCTGCATAAACAAGATCAGTAGAAGTGTAAATCATTTTTGAATTATTTTTCTCACAAAGTTCAGCAATTCTTTGGGTTGATATAACATTCAAAGAATAAACTTTTTTAGAATTAGAAATTGATATCTGTGCTGGTGTTGAAAATGCTGCAGTATGTATAACTATATCGGGTTTAAAATCTTCAAAAACTTTTTTCAATGAATTAAAATCAGTCAAATCAAGTTTTATATTATTGTATAACTTACAATTACCTTGATGTTTATTATGCTGTGTTAGAACCTGATGTTTCGCAGAAAGTTCCGAATTTAAATACTGACCCAACAAGCCGCTTCCACCGGTGATAAATATTTTCATTATTACTACTTTGCTACTATAAAAGTGACTTAAATATACTGTTTAATGCACATAATTTAACGATTAGATTTTTGTCTAGCTTTGGAAATTCTTAACCCCTTTGGTAAATTTATAAAAATATTTGAGAAAAGTTTATGTTACGGAAATTATTACTTGCTTTGTTAATTATTTCATCTTCAATAGTATACTCTCAAAGCGGAAAATTTTTTGATGCACCATTTGGTGGCGGCGGTGGTTACGTCCCTTCCTGGTATATTCCTAAAGTTGATGAAATAAATATTCAACTAAAGAATTTGGGCATACCGGAATTTTCTGCGTCAGGTCTGTATGCATCTGGTGGTGCAGGCTTTATCTACATTGGTTTTGTGAAAAACTTAAGACTTGGCGGAATGGGTTATGCTGGTTCACAATCTAAAGCTATCACACTTAACGGAATAAATAACGAAGCTGTCTATTCTATTGGTGGCGGCGGGTTAACAGTTGAATATACTCTTCCATTTATTAAAGACATTGGTGTTTCGGTTGGTGCAACTTTAGGGGGCGGAAGTATGAGTATTGAATTATTTAGTAACTCCGGATCAAATGATTGGGAAAGCATTTGGAGTGAATTAGATCAAGCAAGCAGTGATGATTCATATAAAAAATTAATAAACTCCTATTGGATATTCTCTCCAACTTTAAATTTAGATATTCCTGTTTATAGATTTGTAGTTTTTAGATTAGGTATTGGTTATCAGTTAACCTTTGGTGATGATTGGACTTATGATAATGATCAATCATTACGTAATACTCCAGCTGGTTTGAATGCTAATTCATTCTTTATTCAATCCGGTCTATTCATAGGATTCTTTTCTTTTTAGGATATCAATGAAAAATATACTTGTTACAGGCGGAGCAGGCTTCATCGGAAGCAATTTTATCAACTACATATTAACTAAAAGAGATGACTATTTTATTGTAAATCTTGATAAGCTCACTTATGCCGGCAATTTAGAAAATCT
>JALHTS010000195.1 GCA_022865965.1 Ignavibacteriaceae bacterium | reverse complement strand
CCAAATGTTAATCCGCCATCTTTAACGTTAGGACAGGAAACATTTATTTCAAACGCTTTGATTGTTTCTTCACTGTCAAGAATTTTTGTACACTCAACATATTCTTCAACTGTTGATGCAGCTATGTTACAAATAAGAGGAACATCATATTTTTTTAAGAATGGAATTTTTTCTTTTATGAATTCTTCCACGCCAACATTGGCAAGTCCGATTGCATTAAGCATTCCAGATGGCGTTTCAACTATTCTCTGCGGAGGATTTCCTTTCCTGGGTTTAAGACTTAATGATTTTGTTACAATTGCGCCAAGCTTATTTAAATCAGTGAATTCAGCAATCTCATTTCCATATCCAACAGTACCGGAAGCCAGCATTATTGGATTACGCAGTTTTAATTTTCCAATATTTACGGAAAGATCAACGTTTATCATAGTAGTACATCTTTTACATTAAATACAGGACCATCTTTACAGACTAGTAAATAAGAATCCTGATGTTTGCTTGATTCAATCGGGCATCCCTGACAAATGCCAAATCCGCAAGCCATAGCAGCTTCTGTCGAAACTTCACAATCAATAGCGTTATCAATACAAACCTGTTTCAAAGCCCTGAGCATTGCATTTGGTCCGCAGGCAAATACTTTAATTTCTGACTTTTTCAGTTCATTCAGATGAGAGCTAAAAAGATCGACAACTGTTCCTTTCATTCCTTCAGAACCATCATCGCTTGATGCGAAAACATTTTTTAATCCGTAAGTAATAACATCTTTTTTATTTCTTCCGCCGATGAAAGTAACAATATTTTTATCTTCAGGAAGTTTTCTTGTTAAGAAAGGAAAAGGTGCAGCACCTAATCCGCCAGATACAATAACAGCAGTTTTATAATCACCTTCAAGATTAAAACCATTTCCTAAGGGACCAAGTATATCTACCAAATCACCATAATGTTTATGAGCCAAAATTTTTGTGCCTTCACCAAGAATGTTGTACATAAGAAAGATATGATCATCCTGAACATCGCAAATACTAAATGGTCTTCTAAGCAACGGGTAGACAGATTCAGATACACGAATATTCAAAAACTGACCCGGTTTTATTTTTGAAGCAACCTCAGGTGATAATATTTTTTGAATAAAAATATTTTCTTGAATCTCTTTAGTTTCTACTAATGGTGATTTTACAATCTGCAAATGCGATCCTAAATTTAACTATGAGATGAACTTATGATGAAAAAATGGGAGGTATCAAATATAATCTACAAACCTTATAATTATTTTCTATTCAAATTTAGTATTAACAATAAATGTAAACAAATTAAATTAAGGAATCTTCAACTCAACGGAATTGATCCATTTTGTTGAGCTTAAGATAATCAACTACCTTTTTTACTTCCTGAGATTTATCTCTTCTGCAAACAAGAAGCGTATCATTGCTGTTAATAATAACCAGATTATCAACTCCAATTACCGCAGTAAATTTTTCTTCCGAATGAATAAAGGAATCAATTACCATATCTGTATAAACCAAGCCGTTAATTACATTCCCGTCGTTATCTTTTTCAGAAAGACTATAAACTTCTTCCCAACTGCCTATATCGCTCCATCTGAAATTTCCTTTGGTCAGATAAACTCGTTTTGATCTTTCCATAATTCCGTAATCAATCGAAATTTTTCTTAACTGACCATAAATATTCTTAAGCGCTTCATTGTATTTGGGGAGACCGATGGCTTTATCAATTTTTTCAAGACCTTCATACAGATCCGGCATTAAAATTTTTATTTCATCAAGAATAGCATCAGTTCGCCAAATAAAAATACCGCTATTCCAGAAAAAATCACCGCTTTCAATAAATCTGATTGCAGTGGCATAATTTGGTTTTTCCGCAAAGGTATAAACCTTGTAAATATTATCTTTTACAATTTCATCATCAACCTGAATATATCCAAAACCTGTTTCCGGTTTTGAAGGATTAATTCCAATTGTAACCAATCCATTTGACTCATTAGCAAATTCTGCAGCTCGCAAAATTGAATTTTGAAATTCTTCAGAATCGTGTATTATATGATCAGCTGGAAGTACAACTGTAACAGCGTCCTTATCCTTTTTTCTGATTATCACAGAAGCTAGTCCAATGCAAGCAGCGGTATTTCTACCAAAAGGTTCTTCGATAATATTTTCATTCGGAATATTTACAAGCTGACTTTCTACTTCCTCTTTTTGCAGGGAATTCGTCACAACATAAATACGATTATTATCCACAAGTCCATCAAGTCTTTTTACGGTATCCTGAATAAGAGTGCGATCACTAATCATTTTAATAAGCTGTTTCGGAGTTTTCTTTGTACTTTTTGGCCAGAATCGTGATCCAACTCCACCTGCCATTATTACTGCATATAAATTCATTTCGCTTATTCCCCCACTTTTGTTATGGAAAGATGATTACCGAATTCTTCGGCTTTATTTAAATAATTTGATATATCAACTTCTTTCTCTTTAACTACAGCTACAATAACAATCAAACAAGCTCTTATGCTTTCAATTACTTCTTTCCCGGGCATAAGGTCTCTGGTTTTAATAAGATTTAATGCCTTTGCAATAATCCAATGCATATTTGCAATTATAGCAAAACCAATTTTTGTGCTGAGTAAACCGTTTTCTTTCATAATTTTTGCAAAAGAGTTTATCTGATCATAATCAATTTCATTCTTAGCTAAATTTTTCAGCATTCGGTCTAGTGATTTTACTGGTTTTAGTATAGTTGCTTCATAGTTCTGAAAAAATAAATCTTCGTCTTCGTTTGCTGATTCGAGCACAAGTTTTTCTTTTAATTTATTCGGATCAGGTTTAACGAATAGTTCTTCCTCAGAATGTCTTTTGGAAAGATCAATTTTTATTTCATTTACAGGAATATTTTTTTTATAAAGCTTATCGATTGATAACTGAAAAGATGCAGGTGTTACATTTTCCAGTATATGATTAAGATCTTTAATCAGATATCTGCTATGATCTTTGAATTGATCTGATATCTTTAATAAGTCAATCTGATTCTGTGTTAGGAAGTTATAAATTTCATTAAGTCTGATTGCTAGAGTTGAAAGTTCGGTAATCTTTTTCATATTAATTAAATCATTACCCAAATCTTCTGATTTATTAATTATATCCTTCAACAATGCTACAATCTCAATTTGCTGGGAGTTAAGGCGCAGATTATTAGAAGCTGCATTTACACATTGAGTAATATATTGCTTGATCAGATCCATTTAATTCTTAACCACTCTTGGCATTCTTTTATTAATTGCACACGTGATTTCGTAGGGAATTGTATTTAGAATATTTGACCAATCCCATGCTGTAATTTGAAGATTTTTTTGCTTACCTAAAAGTATAACTTTATCACCTATACTAATTTTATCATTACCAACTTCAAACATAATCCTGTCCATTGTCACAGTACCAACTTGATTATAAATCTTGCCATTAATAATTGCCTTAGCTTTGTTGGTAAGATTCCTGTTGAATCCATCGGCATAACCTAAAGGCAAAGAAATTATCTTCGTTTGTTTCTTTGCTTTATATCTTCTTCCGTAACTGACCGTATCACCGGGATAAATAGTCTTTATAGTTCCGACTTCTGTTTCAATTGACATAACAGGATAAAGCGTTACTGATTCAGTTGTATTTTGAGATGGATAGTATCCGTATAGTGAAATTCCGGGTCTAATCATATCAAAATAAGAATCAGGATAGTTGATTACAGCACCGCTATTTGCTGCATGAGCAAATCCATAATTTATGTTATGTTTTTTAAGACTGTCGACTAATTGCTTAAATCTCTTCAATTGAAGTCTAGCAAATGAATTATCTTTTTCGTCAGAAGTTGCAAAATGAGTATAAATTCCATCAACAAAAAAATGAGTATGTTCAGAGAGTTTTTTTATAAAATCGAAAGCTTTGTTATAATCAATACCAAGTCTGTTCATTCCGGTGTCTATTTCTATATGGACAGGAAATTTAATTGATGATTCTCTCCTGTTTAATCTTTTTCTGTAATTCTCAAGAATTTTTAAATGATAAAGATTAAAAATATTTGGAATAAGTTTATAATAGAAATATTGATGAACATTATCTTTTGAAACTGTATCAAAAACCAAAATAGGTTGAGATATTTTCAATTTTCTGAGATCAGCGCCTTCATCAGCTAAGGCAACTGCATAATATTCAGGTTTTTTACTGCCAAGAGAATTAAGCGCTTTAACAACTATTTCCATTCCGTGTCCGTAAGCATCAGCCTTAACAACTGCAATTACTTTTGAACCGTTAGCTTTTCTACGAAGATTTAAATAATTCTTCTTAAGATTTACGATATTGATTATAGCTTTTGAAACGCGAAGGTTGGAATGAGCCATTATTCTATAGAGTTAATTACAAATACAAAATAATCTTAAATTATATCGTAAAAGTATAGATATTTTACATTAAAACTAATTTATATGTAATGTTTGAAATACTCTAATATTAATAAAATCATTTCTTGACATTACTCAAATGAAGAATTAAGTTTGAAACTAAATTTTATAATATTTAATGCTAACTGAATTCGGTAAAGTTTTTGTCTTCTTTTCAATAGCGATTATTTTCGTTGTCGCGATTGTTTATTTTGCCAAATTATTAAGACCTCACAGACCTACCCATGAAAAACTTCTGACCTACGAATGCGGCGAAAATCCAGAAGGATCTCCCTGGGTTAAATTCAATATCAGATTTTATGTAGTTGCCCTGATCTTTTTAATATTCGATGTCGAAGTTGTGCTTTTAATTCCCTGGGCACTGGTTTATAAAGAATATGGTTTCTTCGGGTTTTTGATCGGAGCAATTTTTCTACTATTGCTTGGTCTTGGAATGGCTTACGAATGGCGTAAAGGTGACCTTGAATGGGATAGACCCATGGTTAAACCGCCTGTTTTACAAAAAATTAAATCAACATCCACTACTGAAAGTTAACGGTTAATCTTAATGGGTTTTCTAGATAAAGAATTTACTGACGGTAATATTGTAATAACAACAGTAGAAGATCTTTTTAACTGGGCACGTTTATCATCAATATGGCAAGTGGGCTTCGGACTTGCTTGCTGTGCAATTGAGATGATGGCTACTTCTGCTTCTCACTATGATTTCGATAGATTTGGTGTAATACCCAGACCTTCACCGCGACAATCCGACGCTATAATTATTTCTGGTACAGTTACATTCAAGATGGCAATTCGTATAAAAAGACTATACGAACAAATGCCCGATCCAAAATACGTTATATCTATGGGTAGTTGTTCAAATTGCGGCGGTCCTTATTGGGAGCACGGTTATCATGTTGTAAAAGGAGTTGACAGAATAATTCCTGTTGATGTTTATGTTCCCGGATGCCCACCAAGACCGGAAGCACTTTTGGAAGGATTATTAAAACTTCAGGAAAAAATCAGGGAAGAGCGACAAATTAAAAAAGTTTATGAAGAAGTCTGAAGAAATTTTTGAAATACTAAAAGTTAAATTCGATAAATCCATTTTGGAATATAAGACTGATATTCCTATTGATCCTTTTATTGTCGTTTCCCCTCTTGAGATTGATAAAATATGCAATTTTCTTGCTAATGATGAAGAACTGAAGTTTGACTCTCTGATAAATATGTCTGGTGTAGATGACTTTAACGGCGAAAAATCTAATGATGAATCCGGTAAAGAGGTTATGAAGGGCGGAACAATCAGTGTTTACTATCATATTGAATCTACTATTTATAAACACAAACTATTGTTAAAAGTTTCTACTGACAGGGATAATCCCGAGGTTTCCTCTGTTGTTGAGATTTGGAAAGGTGCAAATTGGCACGAGCGTGAAGCTTATGATATGTTCGGAATTAAATTCTTGAATCATCCTGACTTAAGAAGAATTCTGATGCCTTACGACTGGGAAGCAGGTTATCCATTAAAGAAAGACTATGAAAATCCTGAATTTTATCATGGCATGAAAGTACCATACTAAATATGGCTGTTAAAACTGAGGAAATGGTATTAAATATGGGTCCACAGCATCCGTCAACACACGGTGTGCTGAGGCTTGAGTTAACGCTTGATGGTGAATTAATAGTTAAAGTTGTGCCTCATATCGGTTACCTTCACCGTTGTTTTGAAAAACATGCTGAAGCAATGAATTATTCTCAGGTTATTCCTTACACAGATCGTTTGGATTATCTCGCTTCCATGGGTAATGAGTTAGGTTATGTAATTGGAGTTGAAAAATTATTAGGAATCGAAGTACCTGAGCGCGTTGAATATATTCGTGTAATTATGGGTGAACTGCAAAGAATTGCTTCTCACCTCGTTGCACTTGGAACTTATGGTGCTGATCTCGGTGCATTCACTCCTTTCCTTTTCTGCTTTAGAGACAGAGAAAAGATTCTGAATTTATTTGAAATTACTTGCGGTGCAAGATTACTGTATAATTATATTTGGGTTGGCGGTTTATCTCATGATCTTCATCCCGATTTTATCCGGCTCACCAGAGAGTTTATAAAAGAATTCAGACCTAATCTTAAAGAACTTAATGATCTTCTTAGTTACAATAGAATTTTTATTGATAGAACTGCTAATGTTGGTATCCTTCCCGCTGAGACTGCTGTAAATTTTGGTGTTACCGGTCCGAATTTAAGAGCAAGCGGTCTGAAATGGGACATTCGTAAAGATGATACTTATTCTGTTTACAGCAAATTCGATTTTGAAATTCCCGTTGGCGAAGGTAAAGTGGGAACGGTTGGTGATTGCTGGGACAGGTATATTGTTCGTGTTTATGAAATGGAAGAAAGTTTAAAAATAATTGAACAGGCATTAGATTCTTTGCCTGAAGGCGATGTTGCTTCTGCAATTCCTAAAAGAATAAAACCACCGGTTGGTAATGTTTATGCACGAGTTGAAAATCCGCGCGGTGAACTTGGTTATTTTATTATTAGTGACGGTTCGATAAATCCATTTCGCGTTAAAGTTCGTGCACCATCATTTGTTACCCTTCAGATTATGAATGAATTGTGCAAAGGTCACCTTGTTGCAGACGTAATTGCAATTCTCGGCAGTATTGATATTGTTTTAGGGGAGATAGACAAATAATGCTTTATGATGTTTTATATAATCTAACGGGTAGTGATATAATTACTATGATAATTATGGCACTTCTGCCATTATTCGTTTTTATCCTTCCCTTCGCCTTAGTTGCTGTTCTGCTGGAAAGAAAAATTGCAGGACATATGCAGGACAGGTTAGGCCCTATGAGAGTTGGTTATCATGGGCTACTGCAAACTATAGCAGACATAATTAAATTGTTGCAGAAAGAAGATATTGTTGCAAAAGAAAATGATAAATTGTTTTTTAATCTTGCCCCAATTATTGTATTTGCAGGAACTTACGCTGCATTTGCTGCGATTCCTTTTAGTGCTGCATTTATTGGTTCTAGTATCGACATCGGTATTTTTTATATCATTGGTGTTACCGGACTTGTAGTTGCAGGAATTTTAATGGCTGGCTGGGCTTCAAATAATAAATACTCTCTTCTCGGCGCTATGAGAGCAGCTGCTCAAATTATCAGTTATGAAATTCCAACTCTTCTTGTTGTTTTAAGTATTGTTATGCTGACCGGATCAATGAATCTGCATACATTAAGCGAAATGCAAACGGGTCAATTTTGGAATTGGAATATATTTGGCGGTAACTACGATCTTTTACATAAATTGCTTCTAATACCGTTTATGATAGTCGGATTTTTCGTTATTTATATTTCTACTTTGGCAGAAGTAAACCGCACACCATTTGATATTCCTGAAGCTGAGTCTGAACTTGTCTCCGGTTATCATACAGAATATTCGGGAATGAAGTTTGCAATGTTCTTTCTTTCGGAATATGCAAACAT
>JALHTS010000194.1 GCA_022865965.1 Ignavibacteriaceae bacterium | reverse complement strand
TTTTCAGTCTTGAGTCATCTGTATATCTATCCGCTTGAACATCAGTTATAAAAGCAATCTTAAGCCCTACTAAATCTTCGGATAGATTATCTTTCTTAAATTCAACAAACCTGATATTAACTTTATGATAATCGTAAATTACTCTGGCAGGAACATAAATGATAAAGAAAGCTATTACTGCTAAAAACAACTTCGCCTGTAAAGAATACAGTTTTTCTTTATACTTTTTATACAAAGGAAACAAAAGCAGCTTAAACAAATCAATAATTAAAAAGAATAAACAAGTCTGAACAATTATTATTAAAACAATCCAGAATGGATAGAGAAGTAAATAATCCGCCAGCACACTTTGTGGAAAAACAATTGACTGATTTGTTGTCGCAGCATAAACAGAATTGATTATTAACAGCACTGGATAAGCATTCAACAACAGAAGAAAAACTGACAGAATTATCTTTCTTTTTTTATCGGGGAAAGTTGGGAAAAGTGTTTTAACTGATAATTTAACTTTTCTTACAAAGTAAAATTGAATAAGAAAAAGAGACACAACTGCTATAAGAACACGAATTATAATCCACATAAAAAATAGTTTTTAGTTAATAGCTCCGGAAAATGTTTAATGAATTTCCTTAAATGATTTAACCTTTAGTAACATCTTTTCATAATGCGAACCCTTCCAATAAATTTTGCCGCAAGAACTGCAGGTATAAAATTCCTGCTGGCTTTCCTTTACTTTAGGAGGAAGTTCACTGACTATTTTATCTTTCGCAATTGAAATAAGCATAGTATTGCAATCGAGACAGCGAGAGAATTCTTTAATAAGATTGTTGAGATGAAATCTTTTTATTACTTCCTTTATTTGTTCTTCCTGATTATCAAACCGTAAATAATAACCGTGAGAAACTTCTGTTCGCTTTAATAACTCCAAATCTTTTGTAAGAATTGTCCGTTTTTCTTTTTCGGATATTTTTACAATCTCATCATCAATAAGATCATTCTTATAAAAGGTATCAATCCCAAGCATTCTTAAATTCCTTGCAAGTTTGCCCAGATGAACATCACAAACAAATTTAGGGTCTCTTAATGGTTCGGGACGAAGATGCTGAACATCCGAAATATCAAATGATTCAAAAACCGGATATACAGATATATCATCTTTATCGTTAATTATATAGTCAAATGAAACTGGCTTGCCGTTTACAATAATCATATCAACTTCTGTATGCGGCACACCAAAAGATTCAATCAGGTCTTTAACTGATGTCCTGTCAATAAACTGATGCTCAAATCTTATTTTCTTCCTATCATCCGGCAGGAAATCATTAAGCTCTTCGTAGAAACGAAGATTTATGGATTTAAAGTTGAATTTCATTCTTTAAGAATTTGTATGAGACTTCTATTTTTTAAGAATTTTTGTTTTTTATTTACTTCCTCGTCCTATCAATCCACTTAGCAATATCTTTAGCAAAGTAAGTAAAAAACATATCTGCTCCAGCACGTTTGATGGCTGTTGCAGCTTCAATCATAACGCGTTCTTCATCAATCCAGCCGTTTGCGCCGGCAGCTTTTATCATTGCGTATTCACCGCTAACCTGGTAAGCGGCTGTTGGCATTCCAAATCTTTGTTTTACTTCTCGTATTACATCAAGATAAGCGCCTGCGGGTTTAACCATAACAATATCAGCACCTTCTTTAATATCTTCTTCAACTTCTCTTAATGCTTCGTTAATATTGGCTATATCCATTTGGTGAGAACGTCTGTCACCGAAAGCAGGAGTTGATTCTGCTGCGTCGCGGAATGGTCCGTAAAATCCGGATGAATATTTAGCTGCGTAACTCATAATAGGAATTTTGGTAAAGCCTTTATAATCCAGTGCCTTTCTGATTGCTGCAACTCTTCCATCCATCATATCGGAAGGGGCAATCATATCTGCACCTGCTTCGGCATGTGAGACTGCTTCTTTTGCCAGAAGTGAAACTGTTTCATCGTTAAGAATTTCTTCACCGGAAAGCAAACCGCAATGTCCGTGTGAAGTATACTCGCACAGACATACATCTGTAATAACAAGAAGATCATTTATCTCAGCTTTAATTGCACGAACAGCTCGTTGAATAATTCCATTCGGATCATAAGCTTCCGATCCCTTTTCATCTTTGTGCTCGGGAATTCCAAATAAAATTATTGCGGGAATTCTAAGGTCTCTTACTTCTTTGCATTCTTCAACCAATTTATCAATTGATAACTGAAATACTCCAGGCATAGATTTAACTGCATTTCTAATATTACTTCCCGGAACAACGAATAAAGGATAGATCAAATCGTTCTTCATTAGCTCTGTTTCTCTTACCATATCGCGAATTATTGGATTATAGCGAAGTCTTCTGTGACGTATTGTTGGAAATTGTGACATCATTTCTCCTGTGAAATTAACAATGAATAATTAATAATTTACAATGACTTAAGTTTTAAGTTCTTAATTATAGAAGTCAATAGTTTTATTATTTCTAAACAATCAATTGAAAGACTTTCAAACTCGCTTTTTGCTAAAATTTTATTTTCATAAAATAGTTTAAGCCAAAATTCAGTTTCATATGCTTCTTTGAGACTAATTCTTAGCTTATTTCGAAAATCTAATTTACTTGATGCTGCTTGAGATTCAGATATATTAGCACCTATTGAAGTTCCTGATCTTAAAATTTGTTCATATAACGATTTAAAATCTCTATCTTTTTTAATTAAGTATTTGTAACACTTCACAATGCGAACAGAGAAGTTAAAACTTTTTTCCAATATTGGATTATTCAGCTTATTCATTTTTAACCTCCAGTTTAATTATGAATTTTCCATTGTTAATTGTTCATTTTGCCAAACACTTTATTCGCAACTATTTCTGCATTTTTTATGCAGTCACCAACGGAAATACCTCCACGGTAATTACCGCTTAAAAACAGACCCGGATTCTTTTTCTCAAACTCATCAAAATAATTTTCGTGTTCAATGTAACCTAAATTGTATTGCGGGATTGCTTTCTCCCAGAATCTTTCTGCTGAGTAGATGGGATCATTATTTATTTTCATGAGTTCTTCAAATTCTTTTCGAACTCTTTTAAGTAACTCTTCCCTGTTCTCATTAACAAATTCCGGATTGCGTGCACCACCAATAAATATAGTGAAAGCTGCTTTATCATCATCCGTCCTTCCGGGAAATATTACAGAACTCCATATTGCTCCAAGAAATGATTTTTTTTCTTTTGATGGAATAAGAAATCCGAATCCATCTAACTCCTGTTTAATATTTTCTCTTTTATAAACTAAGTAATAAACAAGAACAGGCGGATAGTAAATAGCATCAAAATGTTTCTTAACTCCGCTATCGAATTTTGAGAACAAATTATCTGCGGCATAAGATGGTATTGTCGAGAGAACTGCATCACACTTGATAGATTTGAGTGATCCTTTAAAATTAAAAATTACTTTATAGCCGGTTTCTTCTTTCTCTATTGATTTAACTTCAGCAGATGTAATTACTTTTTGCCCCAGAGCATTAGTAATTGCAAATGGAAGTGTTTGCATTCCTTCCTTAAATGAAATCATCTTTGCGCTCTGTTTCGATACCTCTGCTCGTCTTTTTCTTTCACGAATGCTTCTTATGGTTCCTACAATTAACCCGCCGTATTTTTCTTCAAGCGCATATAATTTCGGGAAAGCAGATTTCACACTTAACTCTTCTGGTTTACCAGCGTAAACTCCGGCAACAAATGGATTTATTGCATAATCAAGAAATTCTTCTCCTAACCGGCATGTTACAAATTCTGCTATACTTTGATAGTATCCGTTATCGGATCTACCAATGAAAGGTTCGGCAAAAAGTCTGAGCTTTGCTTTTGCTGAAAATAACTTTGTTTTAAAGAATGCGGGAGGAGACATTGGTAATGCATGAAGTTTGTTGTCTCTGAGAATATATCTTTTATTTCCTTTTTTATTTGCATAAAGAAATTCTTCTTTCAGATTGAGCTCATCAACCAGATAGCTGATAACAGGTGTCGTTTCCAGAGCACTGTTCGGACCACGATCAAAAAGAAAACCGTTTTCGGAAATGCTTTCAATTGATCCACCAACGACTTCATTTTTTTCTAATACTACTGCTTCCACTCCCTTTTTATACAAAAGATATGCGGTTGTTAAACCTGATATGCCCGCACCAATTACGACTATTCTTTTTTTGTCTGCCATATAAAAGTTTTTTCAATTTTCCATACGAATTTACAAAATGTTAAATACTTTATAACTACTAATTATTGGCAGTTTTTGAACCGGAAATATGTATTTACTGGACAGTATAGATTAGTTAACTTTCCATTGTCAAATAATAAGATCACAAAATGAAGACTTTAATTTTATTCCTAATAATTATTCCATTATCAGCTTGTTCATTAATGGAAGACGAAACCAACTTAAATTTTCCTGCCGGAATTGATTCCCTTGCAGTTGAAAAAATTGAACTCCGCACAGTTGATTTTTCAACTCATATATTCTGTGGAAGTCTGTGCTGGACTGGTTATTATTTTAGAAAAACGGAAAGCGGTAATGATATTTATTTAAAACTGTTTGTTACTAGTGATGGTAATGCTTGTCCCTGCGTTTGTGTTGAGAGATCTTTCTCATACAAATACAGGGTTATTTATCCGGGCACTTATACATTTCATTTCTGGCGAAATGATTCTACAAGTATTGATACAACTATAATTTTTAATTGATATAGAAAGACCTGATGTTTTTCTGAAACATTCAACTTTATTCCATCAATAAATTCACTTATATTAAATTAACACAAATCAAGTATTCTTTTCTACTGGGAAAACAAATGGAAACTTATGTAACCAAGTTCAGGCAGTATAAACTAGACAACGTTTTCGGTGCTCGCGTAAAACGGTTCCAGAGACTAATGCAATATAAGATACGGGAGATTCTGCTCGTATCAAGTATTTATGACAATTATTTGTTTGAAG
>JALHTS010000193.1 GCA_022865965.1 Ignavibacteriaceae bacterium | reverse complement strand
TGATATAATTCCGTTAAAGCCAAACCGATCTGAGTTTCCAAACCAATTATACCGTTAGGAGCATATTCAAATTCAACTTCTTTTTCCTCAATTGTATGAGGGGCATGATCGGAAGCAATACAATCTAATGTTCCATCCTTCAATCCTTCCATTATTGCATCAACATCACTTCTTGTACGAAGTGGAGGATTTATTTTAACATTTGTATCATAAGTTTTAACTGCATCATCTGTAAGTGCAAAATGATGAGGAGTAACTTCTGCTGTAACTTTAATTCCTTTAGCTTTTGCTTCCCGAACCATTTCAACTGCTTTTTTTGTACTGACATGAGCAATATGAATTTTCGCTCCGGTATATTCTGCAACCAAGATATCTCTCATTACAATAAGATCTTCCGCTATAGAAGGAATTGGCGGCAAACCAAGTATTGTTGAATTAATACTTTCATTCATTGCGCCACCAGCAAGAGATTCATCCTCGCAATGTTCAATTATCGGAAGATCATACATCTTTGCATATTCCATTGCACGTTTAAGTATAGAAGCACTTTTAATTGCTGTTCCATCATCAGAAAAGCCTACTGCACCAGCTTCAAACAATTCTGCCATTGGGGAAAGAATTTCTCCTTTTCTTCCAACCGTTGCTGCAGCAATAGGATAAACATCAACCAAATGCTCTGACGCCTGCTTTTTTATAAAAGCAACAACTTCAGCCGAATCAATTGCAGGTTCGGTGTTTGGCATACAGGCAACACCGGTGAATCCGCCATTCGCAGCACTGTCACAGCCGGATTTCACAGTTTCTTTATCTTCTCTTCCGGGTTCTCTCAGATGAACGTGCATATCAAAAAATCCTGGCGTAACTACTTTTCCTTTAAAATCAAACTTCTTTACTTCACCTAATTCAGATTCATTCAACGAACCTATTTCAGATATTATTCCATTGTCAATAAGTATATCAATTTTTTCTTCCTTCAAATTTTGAGCAGGATTATTAACAGCAACATCTTTTAATAATATCTTCATTATATAATTTCCGTTTAGTTTAACGTTCCAAGTAAATATAGAACTGCCATTCTTACTGCAACGCCATTTGTTACTTGATTAAGAATGATCTGATAAGGTCCATCTGCAACATCAGATGCTATCTCAACCCCTCTATTTATAGGTCCGGGATGCAGTAAAAGAATATCTTTCCCGTTCTTTTCCAAACGCTCTCTGGTAATTCCGAAATATTTTGCATACTCTCTTATTGAAGGAAAATATTCCCTGGCTTTTCTTTCTAACTGAATTCTTAAAATATTCAGGACATCATTTTCCTGAATTGCTTCATCAATATTAGTAATAACATTAACTCCAAGTTCTTCAACAAATTTGGGAATCATAGTTGAAGGTCCGCAAAGAGAAACTTTAGCACCCATGCTTTTCAATCCATAAATGTTTGATAAAGCCACTCTGCTGTGAGCAATATCTCCAACTATGCAAACCTTTAATCCATCAAGTCTTCCAAGTTTTTCTCTGATAGAATACATGTCAAGTAAAGCCTGAGTTGGATGTTCGTGAATTCCATCGCCAGCATTTATAATATTTGAATCACAAACTTTTGTAAGAAATAACGGCGTGCCTGCTGCAGCGTGACGAACAACAACCATATCAACTTTCATAGCTTCAATATTTCTTATAGTGTCTTTAAGCGTTTCGCCCTTGCTAACACTGCTTGTTGAAATTGCAAAGTTAATTGAATCGGCAGAAAGTCTTTTTTCGGCAAGCTCAAATGAAATTCTTGTTCTTGTAGAACTTTCATAAAAAAGATTTACTACTGTTTTTCCCTGTAAGGTAGGAACTTTTTTTATTGGTCTTTCCAGAACTTCTCTAAAAGTAATTGCGGTATCAAGAATTAGTTGAATGTCTTCTTTGGGAACTCCCTGGAGTCCAAGTAAGTGTCTGCTGGATAATGGCATTTAATTATTCTCTCAAATTATTTTTTTTCCGCTTCAATGAGATAGATAGCATCTTCTCCATCAAATTCTTCCATTTTAACTTTTATTTCTTCATCTAAAGATGTTGGAATGTTTTTCCCGACATAATCGGCGCGAATAGGTAATTCACGATGACCTCTATCAATAAGAATACTCAATTGAATAGACCTTGGTCTTCCCAGATCCATTAAAGCATTTAATGCTGATCGAGCTGTTCTTCCGGTATAAAGCACATCATCGATTAAGATG
>JALHTS010000192.1 GCA_022865965.1 Ignavibacteriaceae bacterium | reverse complement strand
GCATATATTGAAGCAGCCAGAAAACGTCCTGACGAATTTAAAAAGCGACTTAAGAACTTTATTGTGAAAACAAAACAAAACAAACAGATCGGGTTTGGAGGCATAGAAAAATACTATTAGGTGCTTTGAAAAATGAAATTTACTCTTAACCTCTCTTTTGTTTTTTAAAAGTGTCAGGAGAACCGTCCCCTTGACATTTTAAGCGGTTCACGCCACTTTCCTTATCTGAAATAGGCGAACATTTCAAGATGGATTATTCGGCAGTCTCCCAGGCTGCTAAAAGATTTGAACAAAAATGTGAAGTTAATCATGAAACAAAAGAGGTCATGCAAAGGTTGATAACAGCTTTAAAGGAAGTATGAATGTCAAATGTTGACAGGCTGACCCCTTTTACACATGCGATTTACAAGAATAAGACGGTCTATGTTCCGGAGTAACTGATAAATGTATTTAAAAATTAAATATCGTTTTAGGGAGAGTTAGGGGTTGACATTCAAGACAGTATCTGACCCCTATTATTTCCTTTTGGAGGAGAATTAAAATGGTAGTAAAAAAGTTAAAAGAAGGGAATCGGATTGTTGGAACAATGATTCGCATGGTGAGAAATCCAGCGATAGCGCAAATCGCTTATTATGCCGGACTTGATTTTATTATGTTTGATTTGGAGCATGGTTCCTATTCCATTGAGACAGTTTCTGATATTTCAAAGGTTGCACGTTCAATCGGATTGGGTATTTTTGCTCGAGTTCCCGAACTTTCCAGAGGATATGTTTCCCGGCTTATGGATGTAGGTATAGAAGGCATCATGGTGCCAATGGTAAGTACACCCGAAGAGGCAAAGCAATTAGTAAGATGGTCTAAATTTGTACCCATTGGAAAGCGTGGATTTGGTGGTAGTGGGGAATTTACTAACTTTATACCTATAGACAGTGATGCAATTACATTTATGAAACACCAAAATGAGTCAACGCTAGCCATTGCGCAAATTGAAACTGCTGAGGCAATTAAAAATATTGATGCAATCGCTGCAGTTGAAGGAATTGATGTCTTGCTTATCGGTCCGAATGATCTGGCAATTTCACTCGGTGTACCAGGTGATATCATGGGTGAAGTTAGTCAGACAGCAATTGGAAAAGTAGCTGATACTGCTGAGAAACATCATAAAATATTTTCGATCCATAGTAGTAATGATGCTCTCCTTGAGAAGTGGGACTCCAGAATTCAAATGGTGATGAGTACACTTGATATTAATATACTTCAAAATGGATTTGCTTCTATTGCGAAGAAATTTAAGAAATAAATTTATCTGTTAATGATTCACATAATAAATAACCTAGCGTTAACTGAAGAATGGATGATTTGAAAGTATAAGGGGTCAGCCTGTGAAGAACTGACCCCTTATACTTTCTTTATTTCTTCTGAAATTTAATAAACGCATTAACGCGAGACAAGGTAATGTCCTTTGAAATAATTCATAGTAGAATATAGAGATTAAGTCTCAATATAAATGTTAAATTATAAGACCTAAACCCATTTTGCCTACTTTCCACCTATAATTAAAATATCCGCTGATGATGATAACACTTGCTCCCATTATACTTAAGAGATCAGGAATCTCTTTGAAAAACATTAGACCAAAGAGACTCGCAAATATAATTTGAGAATAAGTATATAAAGATACCAAGCTTGCTTTAGCCATTTGATAGGCTTTAGCGGAGGTAATCCTTGCAGATAAAGTAGCCAGTCCGATTAAAATTAAAATGAATAAATCAGAGGGACTGGGAACTTGAAAACTCTTTTG
>JALHTS010000191.1 GCA_022865965.1 Ignavibacteriaceae bacterium | reverse complement strand
TTTTTGCAAGTCCCGGAACACCCTCAAGAAGAATATGTCCGTTACCGAGCAATCCGATAACTAGTCTTTCAACCATAGCTTTTTGACCAACAATTACTTTACCAATCTCGTTCATTAAAAGATCGATAAAAGCACTTTCATGTTTTATTCGTTCGTTTAAAGCTGATATGTCCAAAGTTTACCTCATTTTTTGTTATGAGTGATAAAAGATTAAAAATTATTTTTTAGACGGCACTAAAGGTATAAATGTTGCGTTTTTTATGCAAGAAAATATGATGTGTATATAAATAAAAAGGACGGCTGTTACACCGTCCAAATAAATAGATAATTCATGCACTAAAATTACTTAATTAGAATCATCTTTTTAGATTCAGAGTAATTAGCTGTCTGAATTCTATAAAAGTACACGCCACTTGCTAAATCTGATGCATTAAAGTTCACTTCATAACTGCCTGCATCCATATCCTGATTTACCAAAGTGCTGACTTCCTGGCCAATATTGTTAAAAATTTTCAAAACAACATGGTCTTGTTGCGGAATATTAAAGCGAATTGATGTGCTAGGATTAAATGGATTAGGATAGTTTTGTGATAGTGAATACACGTCAGGAACTCCGGTTTCTGATGTAACATCGGTAATCCAGTCTTCTTTATCAAAATAAACATTAACACTAGCATTTCCAGCATATGCAAATGCAGCTAATCCAGTGTTCATTTCGACAACAGAAGCAGCTTGAAGACCTGTAGGAAGAATTGCTGCATCAGATCTCTGGGTGCTTTCGTTCCAGAATCCGGAACTATATTTCCTATATCTTATTGCCCTTGGCAGAGCATTGTTCAGACCTGTCCTTGTAAAAACTGACTGGAAAATATCATTGCCAGCACTTTTAGCTGAATATAATGACACATTTTTATTATCTGTATCAGGATATGATGACCAATTTGCCGGGAGAGACCAGCCAGCACCGCCGACTTTCCTTGTTGTGCGTAAATCCCTCCTTCCATTATTTAACCAATCATATACAGCAATTACAGTTTGAGTGCTTGTGTCCTGTCTTGAAGCAATAATTGCAGAACCAAATGTCGTATCGGTTGCTCCTAATTCAACTATGCTTTGAACTCCTACATTAAGAGGATCCATATAACTATTGTTAGAGAGTATGTAGAGATTACCTGAAGTTCTTCCATTATAACTTAAAAATACGCTTCCATTATATCCATACGCAATACTAGGATCTTCACATGAGGATATATAGATAGGATCCTGCCAGATTGTCGCATAGCTTGCCGGGTCGCTTCTTTTATGAACTTGAGTTGCAGCACTGTCATACTGGACAAAACAACGATAATTAATAGATGAAAAATTTCTATCAACTGCAAAATCTGTACAACCGGTTGCTACCACAGAGTTAACAAAAGTTGATGGTGTTGTAAACCTGGTACAGTACAAAGTTCCGGCATCATATAAAGTAAATAACAATATATATGAAGGACCTAGGTTACCCGGAAATCCATCAAATTCAAGAATTTCTATTTTGTTGCTTGAACCAACACTAATATTTGTATAAAGCGACCAACTTAATCCGCCGTTTCCGGAGCGATAAATCGCAACATGGCCTGAGACATTATCAAGAGCAGCCAGAATCAGAGTGTCGCCTCTGCTAACGGCAAGACTAAGATCTGTTGCATTTCCTGTATGAACCAATAGGTCATCGCCCCATAGCGGACTATCCACTCCAATTATGTTTTCTGCTGGTTTAGGCGCGCTTTGGTCAAGAGCATCCTGCTCTAACGAATTTGTAGTTCTGTACATACTAGCAACTTCCGGATTTACCTGTTTCCAGGCATCAATAATCTGCTGCCTTAGTGAGTAGTATTCATCCCAGTTTTCATTGTCTTCAGCAAGTTTTATCTGCTGGTTTAACAATTGGATATGTTGGGGAATATCGATTTGGAAACTTGATCCTTCGGGCTGATCACCTTGTGCCAATCCCAAACTGGAAAAGAAGATTCCCAAAAGAAAGATTGTTAAGAATTGTGTGTGTTTTTTCATTATGCTCCCGTAAATTTGTGAAAATGAAATAATTAATTTAGAATGTATTAAGATTAGTCCCATGGTTAGTAAAAATCAGAATTCAACTCTTAATAAATAGTGAAAAATATTTATAAAATCAATTGATGGTTGTTAAATGTTTAAATATTATTATCAGCTTTGGATTTATACTGATCTGTTGTTTATTAACAAGTCATTATTTGACACCAATATTGTGCCAGCCAAAAAAAGTTACTATTGTATCAAATACAACTTCAAGTGGAAATTTTGACATTAAGTCCCTTGAACAAATTACTTTAATATCAAATAATAAACCGGGTATAAATGTATTTTTAATATTGGATGATAATACAAGAAAAGGTATTATAGATGAGCCAAAAACTGATTCCAATCTTACAAAAAGTTTTGAAAAAGATTTTAAATCATCTTCATCAACTCCGCTTATAGTTTCCAGCGAAAAAATATATACAATATTGGATGATGGATTAATTTACGGTAATGACTATAAGGGCATAGATAAATTTATTACCGAATTATCTGGGCGTATAAAAAATAATTCAATATTGTATAAAGATTTACTTTTAACTTCTACAGTTGAGGGAGATCTATATTCGATAAATTCTAACAATGGCGAAGT
>JALHTS010000190.1 GCA_022865965.1 Ignavibacteriaceae bacterium | reverse complement strand
TTTTTGCAAGTCCCGGAACACCCTCAAGAAGAATATGTCCGTTACCGAGCAATCCGATAACTAGTCTTTCAACCATAGCTTTTTGACCAACAATTACTTTACCAATCTCGTTCATTAAAAGATCGATAAAAGCACTTTCATTTTTTATTCGTTCGTTTAGAGCTGATATGTCCAAAGTTTACCTCATTTTTTGTTATGAGTGATAAAAGATTAAAAATTATTTTTTAGACGGCAGTAAAGGTATAAATGTTGCGTTTTTTATGCAAGACATTATTATTTCGTTTGGAAAATGAAAAATATGTCATTTCCCTTTTGATCAGATACGCAATCCTAAAGTCAAATCCTTACTAAGTAAACCGATACAAAAATACATTCCTATAATTTTATTAAATTTCCTGCGAACCAAATAATTCTTTGGAATGTTTTCTAAATACTTCAAATAATAAAACTAATATGAATATCAGATCCTTTACAAAACTGATAGTCAGCATCTTTATAAGCCTTAATATTCAGGTATTTGCTAAAAATACATTTATAGATCACAACTTAATCGATTCTACTATTCAAAAACAGGATTCGTACCTTCAAAAAATTGGGGAAATTGATAGTCAATCCTCGTCCTCAACAAATCTAATAGTAACAGAGAATAAAATATACACAACAACCGATGAAGGTTTTGTTTATTGCTATTTTATGGATGGCATAGAAAAATTTTTTACCGAACTATCTGGAGATATAAAAAACAATTCGGTTTTATACAAAGATTTACTTTTAACTTCTACAGTTGAGGGAGATCTATATTCGATAAATTCTAACAATGGCGAAGTACTGCAAGTAGTTGGTATTGGTGAAAGCATAACATCTGATCTTTCACTCGCAGATATTGTAAATGAAAATTACGCAGGCAAAGGCGTTGTATTTGGAACTTCTGAGGGAAACATTTTTTGTTACGATGCTTTTTCCTTTGAACAATTATGGGGAAAAAATATTTCAGATCATCCTATCCTATCTAAACCCGCGGTTGATAAAGATAAAATTGTTTTCCTTAACTCAACCTTATCCCTTTATTGTGTAAACATAAAATCAGGTACGCTTATCTGGAAATATGAGTTTGATGACAAACATAATTTTTCAGCAGCTAATTTTCCTCTTTCTGATGGAACTAACATATTTTCAATTACGCCGGATGGAAATCTTTTCGCAGTTGATCTATTACTTGGTCAGAAAACCTGGTTGTATAGTAGTGAAGAAATCCTTTTCAAAATTTATCTGAGCTCAGATAAACAAAATTTGTTTACTCTCAACAGCAAAGGATTATTAACAATTATTTCTTCAAAAGAAGGTAAAGAAATCAGTAAAATTGATTTTATGAAATCCGG
Organism: Ignavibacteriaceae bacterium; assembly: GCA_022865965.1. Lineage (GTDB taxonomy): Bacteria > Bacteroidota > Ignavibacteria > Ignavibacteriales > Ignavibacteriaceae > JAGXRK01. The sequence goes on along the minus strand of JALHTS010000190.1, from coordinate 3,117 downwards.
ACTGTTCTCATTTTGCCTCACAGAAAGCAAAGAAAATATTTTTATCGGCTTCTCTGATGGATCGTTGTACAATATTGATTCCAAATACGTTGTAAGACAACTTATATCACAAACAAATATTCCGATAACCTCTATAAATGTAATCCATAACAATGAATTAATTGTAAAAGACATTAACGGTAAGATTGCTTTTTACAAAATCAATTAAAGAATATGAAATCCAGATTCAAAGGCATAATTTTCGATATTGATGGAACACTAACTTCAACTAATCAATTAATATTTGATACTTTCAATCACGTTGCTAAAAAATATCTGGATAAAACTTTCACAGATAAAGAAATCATCGGTATGTTCGGACCTCCCGAGGATGTGATTTTGAAAAAATTATTTTCGGATAATCTTGTAGAAGCGACAGAAGATTATTACAATTATTATAAAGCGAATCACTCGATAGCTAAGATTTATTTTGGTATAAACGATTTAATAAAAGAGTTGAAGGATAGATCTGTTTTGCTTTCTGTTTTTACTGGTAAAGGCAGAAGATCATCGATGATAACTCTTGAAGAAATAGGTGTTGCCGAATATTTCGATATAATAGTTACTGGCGATGATGTAAGCGAACATAAACCATCTCCTGAAGGAATTTTAAAGTTTGTTGATGAATTCAATCTTCCTAAAGATAAAGTCTTGATGATTGGTGATGCCGTTTCAGATGTTAAAGCAGCCAGGAAAGCTGGCGTTGATTATGCTTCGGTACTGTGGGATAGTTACGGTGCTGAACAGGTAAAAGAAATTAACAGCGAAAAAATATTTCATTCAGTTGAGGAATTGAGATTCTATATTTTCAAAAAGTAGGGAACGGTTTGTGACCGTTCCGCATTTTTAAGAAATATTTTATTTAAAACTGAAACGGATATATAAACGAAATTCTGGGTTCTATTCTTTTTTGTGTTTCATAACTAATCACATTATCGTTCGCATCTCTTACGGGCGTAAAAGTCCAATGATAGACCATCGAAACTAAAAGATATGGCATTGGTTTATAACCAAGCTCTGTATAAAGATATGCTCTGTCATCAAGAGTAAAAATATCTTTTTCATTCTGAATTCTTACTTTGTCATAACCGGCACGAGCGACAAAGGGGGCTTCTTCAGGAGCTATTTCAGTAAACAAATGAAGAATTCCGCTCTTAGAATCTTTATCTAATCTCTGATATGAACCAATAATATCAAACAAATTTAGAACCCGGATTCCAAGCTCACCAAACCATCCATCACCAATATCAGCCGATAATGCTAATTGTTGGATTTTACTTGAAAATAAACCTGTAGATGGATCAACTCTGAATCTTTCCAATTCGTAAAATGAATTAAAGTAAGATGGAATGTAATTATCGCCGTTAAATCTTCTTTCAAGTTTGGCCATTGCTGAAAACAAACCAAGTCCGTTAAGATCGAACTTTACACCTGTCGCAACGCCGCTTCCGAAGTTGATTATTTTATTGTAATCGGCATACAAAGTTAAAGTTGCCAAAGATGATTTGATTACCGGAAACCCTATATCAATCCAAATAATGCTTAAGGCACCATTATCGTCGGTTATATCAAATTCATCGATTACAGGATTATAGTTACCGCCTAATACTCCTGCATATTTATTAAAATCAACTGCATAGGTTGCACCAACTTCAATATTGCGTAATATTGGCAGATCAGTCGAAGTGCTGAATTGTAGCGGTCGTATATATCCTCTTAAACCAAAAATACCGCCTTCACCGAAGGTTCCGTAAATTGATTCAAATCCAAACTGTCCAAAATCTATATCCATCACAAGTCCTATTTTTCTTGAATCGAAAGATGGACTGTTATTATACTGCGACATTATCGTACCATGACCTAAAGTATGATAATCAAGTGCACCGAGTTTTATATAAACAGGTTCATTTTTTAAACCATACCTTGCGTAGCGAATTAGTGAAAGATAGTCTGAGAACTCATTAAAATTTTCTTCACGTAGCTTCCCTTCACTATCGAAATCAAGATTTAGATCCAGACCGATACCAAAATTTGCAAAAGACACTTCTGGTCTGAAACTAATTCTATAATGTGGTTCACCATCAATCCAGATCAATCCCACACCACCTGTCAGTACTCCTTCATCAGGTCTGGGGTATTCAGTAAATTGAGCTAACGATAGAGATGAAGCTAAATATACCAACACTAATGCGAATAGAAGATTTTTCATACTATGCCTTTGTTTTTTGTGGAATTTTATTATCTGTTGTAACTAGTCAATTTTTATTTAATTAATTGTGATTAAAATAAGAATTAAAATATTTTAATGCACTATGCAGATAACTCATTTAGAAAAATCATCTATTGATTTTATCTTAATAATTATTAGATTAGAAATTATCAGATTAACAATATCAAATAACTATAAAAATGAACCAAATAAATTTTTTGCCTTTTCCGGAATTAAAAACAGAGCACTGTACTCTTCGTCAGCTTACAAATGAAGATGAAAAAGAAATATTTGCTCTCAGAAGCGATGAGAAAGTAAATAAATATCTGGACAGACCTCCAGCCAAAACTTTAGATGATGCACGTCAGTTCATTCAAAGGATAAATAACAGCATTGCAGAAAACACAGTTATTTACTGGGCAATTACTCCACACAACAGCAATAAGCTGTTTGGAACTATCTGCTTTTGGAATTTTTCAGAAGATTTTTATACAGCAGAAATTGGTTTTGAACTTCTGCCTGAATTTCAGGGGAAAGGAATAATGCAGGAGGTCTTAACCTCTGTAATTGAATTTGGATTTGGGAATCTAAATCTTAAATCAATTGAGGGTGAAGTCGATCCGAATAATTTAAGATCAATAAAAATTCTGGAAAGAAATAATTTTGCCAGAAAAGCCAGGTGTAATTCTGTTGAAAGTGAAAATTTAAAAACGGTGGTGTATCAGTTATTTAAGTAAAATAATTTTTTTTGTAAGAAAAGAAGTTCCCGAAATCATTCTCACAAAATAAACCCCACTTGTAAAATTAATAGCGTTAAATTCAATTTCGTACGTTCCTGCAGATTTTTGTTCATTTACTAAAGTGGCAAC
>JALHTS010000189.1 GCA_022865965.1 Ignavibacteriaceae bacterium | reverse complement strand
GAGTTGTGTGTTTACTTAATAAAAACTTTTCGCTGATAAAAAATGTATCCTGCATATCTCGAGCAGGATGATCAGCAGGAAAGTTTAGTGCTTCAAAATTGTAATAATCTGATTCCACTTCGGGACCTTCATGAACAGAAAACCCTAAACTTTTAAAAATTGATTTTATTTCATCAAGAGTTTGAGTTAGAATATGTTTTCCGCCGATCCGATATTGATTGCCAGGTAAAGTTAAATCAATTAAGGATTTCTTTTCGCCCTGAAGTGATTCAAACTCTTTTTGCTTTGACTCGAATTTTTCCGTTAGTTCATTACGAAGAAAATTCAAATCCTTTCCAATTTGAGGTTTTTGTTTTTTGGGAACTTCCTTAAGCTTATCGAAGAGTTGTGAGAGCAGTCCGTTTCGACTGAGGTATTTAATTCTAATTTCCTCAAGGTCGGCAGTAGATTTTGCTTCATCAATATTTTTGATGAAATCTTTTTTTATTGAGATTATTTGTTCATCAAGCATAATATTTAAAATAGAAAAATACCCTCGAAAAAATTGAGTTAACAATTGTTCCGCGAGGGTATTTCAAATTAGTTGGTTGAAAATTTAACTAATTCAGCAAAAGTAGCTGGATTTTCAACAGCAAGACTTGCTAGAACTTTTCTGTTTATTTCAACGCCTTTCTTATTCATTGCATCTATTAATTTTGAATAAGTTATCCCGTTTTCTCTTGCGGCAGCGTTAATTCTAACAATCCATAATTGTCTGAAAGTTCTTTTCTTCAGTTTTCTGTCTCTGTATGCATGAACGAGACCTTTTTCCACCGAACCCTTGGCAATAGTATAAACTTTACTTCTGCTTCCCCAGTAACCTTTGGCAAGCTTTAATATTTTTTTTCTTCTTCTGTGCGAAGCAACTTTATTTTTAGTACGTGGCATCTTTATCCTCTAACTTATTGAAGCATTATTTTTAAACGTTTTTCTTCAGCAGCGGAAACCAAAGTAGGTTTACGTAACTGTCTTTTTCTCTTTGTTGATTTGGAAGTAAGAATATGACTTTTGTAAGCCTTTTTTCTTTTAAATCCACCGGATGCTGTTTTCTTAAATGACTTTGAAGCACCTCTGTTACTTTTCATCTTAGGCATAATTTAATCCTGTTATTATTTCTTTTTTCCTTTTTTCGATTGCGGAGCCAAAATTACATTCATATTTCTCCCCTCCATTTTAATAGGGGATTCAACTTTAGCAAGGTCGTCCATCCTTTCAATAAAACGGTTTAATAATTCTTCACCCTTTTCCGTATAAGCCATCTCTCTACCCTTAAACATCACCGATACTTTAACTTTATTACCTTCTTCAAGAAAATTTATTGCGTGCTTGGCTTTGAAGTCAAAATCGTGAACATCAGTATTAGGATGTAATCTTATTTCTTTAAGAATACTTACAGTCTGATTTTTCTTTTGGATTTTTTCTCTTTTCTGCTGCTCATATTTAAATTTTCCAAAATCAATAATTTTACAAACTGGTGGAACAGCTTGAGGAGCAATCTCTACGAGATCAAATCCCCTTTCCTCTGATAATTTGATTGCATCACGAACAGTAAAAATTCCCAATTGGGTACCATCAACATCTATAACCCTAACTTTTGATGATTTAATTTCTTCGTTTACTCTTACGAATGACTTTTGAGCGATATTTGACCTCTTTAAATGATTATTTAAATCTTATTTATAATTTGAGTTGCAATTTTATCAATAAATTCAGACAAAGCCAAAGCACCCTGATCGCCTTCTTTATGCTTGCGAACTGAAACTGTGCCGGCTTCTTTTTCCTTCTCACCAACAATGAGCATGTATGGAATCTTTTTGGTTTCCCAGTCTCTTATTTTATAACCGATCTTTTCATTTCTTTCATCAAGTTCAGTTCGGATTCCTTTTTTAACTAATTCATCTTTAACTGATTTAGCATAATCAAAGAAGTTTTGCGAAACAGGAACAATTACTGACTGAACAGGAGCGAGCCATAAGGGAAATTCGCCGGCATAATGTTCAAGTAATATTCCGAAAAAACGTTCGATAGATCCTAACAAAGCACGGTGAACCATATACGGTCTGTGTTCTTTTCCATCTTCACCAATATAACTCATATCAAATCGTTCTGGAAGATTAAAATCAAACTGAATGGTACTTAATTGCCATTCTCTTCCTAAAGCATCTTTTATTTTAATATCTATTTTAGGACCGTAGAAAGTACCTTCACCTTCATCAACTTCATAAGTAAGATTTTCTGATTCGAGTGCGTGTTTCAGTGAATCCTCAGCTTTATCCCATAGTTCTTTTTCACCAACTGCGTCTTCAGGTTTTGTTGACAAATAGAACTTCATATCGGTAAATCCGAATGTGCTTAGAATCATTTTTGCAAATCTTATTGTTTCAATTACTTCTTCTTCAATCTGTTCGTGAGTACAGAAAATGTGAGCATCATCTTGTGTAAAACCTCTCACGCGAAGAAGTCCATGCAGCACACCGCTTTTTTCATAACGGTAAACAGTACCAAGTTCAGCCCAACGCAAAGGAAGATCTCGATAACTTCTTAAGTGAGTTTTATAAATCATAATATGAAAAGGACAATTCATCGGTTTAATGTAATAATCTTGTTCATCTATTTTCATACTCGTGTACATACTGTCTTTATAAAAATCCAGATGACCGGAAGTTTCCCATAACCAGCTTTTACCCATATGCGGGGAATATAAAACTTCATATCCGTTTTCAAGATGGGCTTTGCGCCAGAAGTCTTCTATCTCTAATCTTACTCTTGCACCTTTAGGATGCCAGTAAATCAAACCGGCTCCTGCTTCTTCATGAACACTGTAAAGGTCTAACTGTTTGCCAAGTTTTCTATGATCTCTCTTCTTTGCCTCTTCAAGAAAAGTGATATAATCATCGAGCATTTTTTTCT
>JALHTS010000188.1 GCA_022865965.1 Ignavibacteriaceae bacterium | reverse complement strand
ATCTGCTGTAATAATTTCAGACAAAAATGATGAAATTGCTAAAGCCATTATGGATGAAATGAGTCGTGGTGCAACTGCTTTGAAAGCCAGAGGAATTTATAGAAATGTTGATCGTGAAGTTTTGCTTACTGTAATTACACTAAAAGAACTTTCTAAACTCACTCACATTATAAGAACAATTGATCCGACAGCCTTTGTTACAGTAAATAATGTTCACGAAGTTCTCGGAGAAGGATTTAGAAGACGTATTTAAATTCAAATACCCCTTCCCTTCGGAAGGGGTACGAGAAACGCATCGATTACTTCACCATTTCAATCATTGCACCAAGCTCTTCAATTAACTCATCATTATTACCTGAAAATCCAACACTCTTAAATCTTATTTTACCCTCTTTATCAATTATAAATTTTGTTGGTATGCCGGAAATTTTGTAGCTATCTATAACTTTGTTTTCTTCATCCACCAAGACACGGAATGTATAATTATTCTTGCTTATAAAATCCGTTGCATTCCGAACTTTGTCCTCTACTCTTTCCCAAGTATTTATAAACAGAAACTGAACATTCGGGTTATCTTTATATTTATTAACCATCATTTGCATTCCCGGAAACGAAGATACACAAGGTCCACACCAGGTTGCCCAGAAATCAACTACTAAAGTTTTGTTTTTAAAATCAGATAGTGAAATACTGTTGCCATTTAAATCCTTCAGTGTAAATTGAGGAGCCGGCACAGAAATGATTTCTTTTTTAAGTTTTTCAATCAGCAGAGATTTTGCTTTTTCTTCTAACTTAGAAAGATATGATTCAAAATTTTTATCGCTTCCGTTTTTAAATACATAAGCCTTCTTTAAATAATCAATTATTGCCGGGGAACCCTTCCCTTCTCCGATAAACATTTCAGCTTTTTCAATAAGCCTACTATAATTTTTTAATTTGTATAGTGTATTTATATAAAGCGTAATAGCATCCTGATCAACATCTTTTACTTTTGCTATTGATTCCTCAATAATCGGTAACGCATTATCATATTTTCCTAGTTTGTATAAAACTCTAGCATTGGTATATAAACTGTTACTCAGTAAATAATAATTACTCTCATTGTATTCTTTATTAGTTTCAGATTTTTGTTTGGGAATAAAATGATTTTTAATCTGATTTCTTGATGCCTGAACACCTAATTCAGAAACCATCAGCAATTTATTAATATCAGTTCCTTCTTCATCGAGCAATTTATTTACTGCCCTGTCATAAAATGCCGGAAGAACTTTATTCAAATATTCCTTTCCAAATGCGTAAATAGAATCGAGATTTTTGTTTCCGATAACTTTAGAACCTGCTGAAAAATATAAATAACTATTGTATTCACAATTAGGAAATTTTCTAACAAATTCATTCGCCATAGCTGTCTTTTTGTTGAAATCCTGTTCATTATAGATTTTCCTGGCTTCACTATTTCTGATAAGATCATTTTCTGGAAAATCTTTTTCCAGCATTTTGAAATACTTTTCTGATTTTACCGGATTGTCAAATGGCGGGGTTTCATACCGGTTAATTAAGTATTGTAATTCATTTTCAGTTAGATTTTTTTTCGCTTCAAGAATAGCTAACTCTGCAGTTAAAATACTGTCTGTTTTATCAGGGTACGTTTTTAGGATTGACCCAAGGTATGGCGAAATAAACTCTGCCTTTAACCCCGGATTATCTTTTAAATCATCTTTAAACAACTGAAGAGCTTCAGCACCTTCCAATTTAAGCTCAAGTGAATTTTTTCCCCAAGTCATTCCGGCTGCAGCATAACCTGCTTT
>JALHTS010000187.1 GCA_022865965.1 Ignavibacteriaceae bacterium | reverse complement strand
TAAGTGCAGCAGCTTTCTTTAAAATCCCAAGCGCTCTTATTAATTCACGTGGAAATCTATCTCCGCCAATTTTAAAGTTCATTAATGATCTTGCGGTTTGTGCTCCGTAGTACTTATCTGATGGGACTTTAATTTCGCCCATTGTGTCTTTTTCAATTCGGTAACTCATAGCGGTTCTCCCTGAAAGATTTGTTAAATATTTGAAATAATTATTGTTCTAAATTTACAATAAATTTTTAATATCAGACTGATTAAAAAATCAGAATCTTAAGTCCCTTAATAGCTAATCAACTCGCATAATTGGATATAGATTTAACTGCTTATCCCAATAAGGTGATTTCTTATAAAAGAAGTTTGACCTTTCATAAGAATTATTTCTAAATGCTTCGTCATTAATTAATTTTTCTTCAAATTCTTTTTTTAGTTCAGAATCGTTTAATAACATTTCCGCTGCAATATCTTCCATTACATAACCTTCAAAATATTCTTTCTGTTCGAATATCTGATTCATGAACCCCCATTGCACAAATGAATCCGAACACTTTGGCTCCAATAAATGTGTTATGATACGAATTGTTCTTTGATTTGTTGATACAAAAAAGGTTCCTGCAGGTACAGCCATTTCTTCAGAATAAATATCAAAATCAAAATTAACCCTGTGCCTTCCTTCGTTAGAAGAGTTATTGAACTTTATATTTTTGAATTTATATCTTTTCACATTAAAACTTTTTTCTTCAGAAAGTTGACTGACTTCAACTCCGTGAAATTTTAGTCTTTCTACAAGTTCTTTCCATTCCTGAGGAATAAGATATGCTTTTGCCGGTTGGACTGAATCAGCAGGTTTAACATCACGATAAAATTTGACTGTAAAATCTTTTGGTTTATCGGTATAGACTATTTTTTCCGCTCCGGAAATTTCAGAATTCTCTTGATAATATTCTAATCCTTTAAAGACAACTTCTTCATAACTATCTCCAAGTTTAAAAGAAATCGGGATATATTCATCACCTTCATATAATTTCTTAATAGAGTTTGCATCTGCTTCTTTATTTAACTTAACTAAACCTTGTGAATTGAAATTGATAAAATCTAAAGTTGTTTCTAACACTGCTTTTGTTGAATATACTCTTTCCTTATAAGGTTTTATCATATGAGTTTCAACAAGAAGCGAAGGACGATTCTGCAACGAAAAGTATCCAGTTGATAATCTTGGTCCGGAAGCCCAATCGACTATTCCGGAATCGAGACCACTTCGCCAGTTTCGTAATGCTACATAAGGAAAAATTAAAAATCCTTTTTTATCTACTTTATCTGTCAGAAACGGTACAAATTTTTTATCAAGCCATTGCGCAGTTTCTGAGTAAATATTAGCAAATCTTTCAACTTCATAAGTAACTGTGTACTGATAATCCGCGCCATTAGTTGTATGGTTATCAATTACAAAATCAGGAATCCATTCAGATACTAACTTTAGCATCGCCTGCATCTCAACAGCATCGGCCTTCATCCATTCACGGTTAAGATTATAACCCTGGGCAGTAGTTCTCCAACCCATTTCTTCAGGACCATCTTGATTAATTCTGTTGTATTTACTTTTTCTCTCATGTCCGTCAACACTGAAAATGGGAACGACCATTAGCACTGCATCATCAATTAAATATTCTTGTTCCTTTGTGATTAGAATTTCTCTTAGCAGAATCATTGAGGCATCTTTACCTTCGATTTCTCCGGCGTGAATTCCACTGATTATCAATACAATCGGTTTATTAGTTTTTTTTATTTCTACAGGATCAAAAACCCTGTCTTTAGATACAATCAGACATTTCAATTCTCTGCCTTGAGGTGAAATACCAAAACTTATTAGTTCTGCATATTCAGAATAATCCGAAATGTTTTGATAGTATTTCATCGTTTGATCATAATCGGCAGTCGAAATGAATCCCGATTTTTCAAATGCTGTAATCCATTTATCATCAGTTTGAGAAAATACAATTGATGTAAGAAGAAGAAAAATTACAAAATTGGTTTTCATATTTTATCCGGAAAATTTGTTCAATATCATAATGCAAATTATAAAAAAGTTTAATGAATGAAGTATAGTCTTTCCTTTCATTATTAAGTCACATAAATTCCAATTGTAAAAATTATTTATTCGGATTACTGATGCGAATCACTTCAAAAATTCTTTTACTTATATTTCTACCATTTTCTCTCTGCTTCGCCCAGAAGAATGAAAAAGGATTTGATATTATTCATTACAAACTAAACTTAGATTTATATGATTGTTTTATCGAACCATTCCCGCACTCTTTCAAAGGTTTTATTGAAATAAAAATAAAAGCTGAAAACGATTTAACGGAAATAAATCTGGATGCATCAAATTCTTCAATCACTATTGACTCAATCATATCACCTGCAAAATCATTCATTCATCCAAGCAGTCAATCAAAAGCACGTGTAAGGTATTCCCACAATAATGGTAAACTTAATATTTCTTTTAATTCAACTATAAATAAAGATGATAGCCTAATCTTCGCGATATATTATTCTCATCTTAATGTAAGAGATAATGCTTTCTTTTCAGATCACGGAATGGTATTCACAAACAATGCTCCTGAAGGCGCAAGAAATTGGTTCCCGTGTTACGATCATCCATCGGACAAAGCAACTTTTGAACTGATTGCTAAAACACCGAATAATGTTTTACTTGGCTCAAATGGTTCTTTGAATGACTCAACTCAAATATCAGATACAACTTTTTATCATTGGAAAAGTCGTGATCCAATTGCGACATATTTAACTGTAATTTCAGCTAAGATTGATTATAAACTTGATATTGTTGAATGGAACAATCCTGAAACAAAAGAAAATATTCCGGTTAGATTTTATTGGAATGATGGGGAGAATGAATCAAATCTAAATAGTATCAAAAAACAAATTATTCCAATTATGGATTTCTTCTCGGGATTGTTCGGAAATTATCCATTTGAGAAAAACGGATTTGCAACTTTAAATGAGCACTTTGTTTACGGCGGAATGGAAAATCAAACTCTTATTTCGCTCTGTCCTAATTGCTGGGAAGAAATGTTAATTGTACATGAATTTGCTCACTCCTGGTTTGGAAATTCAATAACTCCGAAAGGCTGGTCTGATGTTTGGCTTAATGAAAGCTTTGCAACTTATTGTGAGGGATTATGGATTGAACATAATTGGGGACTTGATGCTTATAAATCTTACAT
>JALHTS010000186.1 GCA_022865965.1 Ignavibacteriaceae bacterium | reverse complement strand
GAATGACCTTTTTCCGCAATTTAAATCAAGCACTAAAGATGAAATAAAAGATACTTATCAGCTTGCAAAAGATTTTCATAATCAATCAAATGGAATGATAAAATACGGATTTGCTCCTCGTTTTATTCTCTCTTGCTCCGATGAATTATTAAAAGAAACATCTGAAATGCAAAAAGATTTTGCCGGAAGTATTTTTCACACTCACGCATCAGAAAATAAAAACGAAATTGCTGAAATTAGGAAAAGATATGGTCAGGAGAATATCGAGCATTTTAGTTCAATTGGAATATTAAATGATCATACAGTTCTTGCTCACGGCATTCACGTTAATGAAACGGAGATAAACTCACTTAAAAAAAATGATGTTAGAATATCTCATTGTCCTTCTTCTAATCTTAAACTTGGATCAGGTATCGCAAATATTCCGCGGTACATTAAAGAAGGAATATCTGTTTCACTCGGAGCAGATGGGGCGCCTTGTAATAATAATCTTAATATTTTTACTGAAATGCGATTGGCTTCACTGATTCAAAAACTGATTCACGGACCGGAAGTTATGGATGCTTTGACAGTGTTCCGCCTCGCTACAATTGAAGGAGCAAAAGCTTTGCATATTGATACCGAAGTCGGAAGTATTGAGGTCGGTAAAAGTGCAGATCTTGTTTTGTTAGATCTTAATGAAATTGATATACCTTACTCAGATGACGAGACAAATATTTATTCAAAGATTGTTTATTCGGCATCACAGCATCATGTTAACTCTGTTATGATTGAAGGAAAATGGGTTGTAAAGGATAGAGTATCTCTGAAATATGATGAAGGGGAACTTATATCATCAGCAAAATCTGAATTAAGCAGTTTATTGAAAAGAGCATGATGAATTTAAAAAAGATACTTATAGCTACTACAAATAAAGGTAAGCTTGAAGATATTCGTGAGATATTAAAGGATATGAAACTTAACATTATTTCCTTTCTTGACTTCAATGATTATCCGGATGTAATTGAAGATGGAGAAACATTCGAAGCAAATGCAAAACTAAAAGCAAAAGCTGCCTTTAAAAAATATAAAATTCCGGTTATTGCTGATGATTCAGGATTGTCTGTGGATCAGTTAAGCGGAGCACCGGGAGTTATCTCTGCAAGATATGCCGGAGAGAATGCTACTGATGATGATAACAATAAAAAATTGATTCGGGAATTAGAAAAATATTCCGAACCTCATCACGCAAAATATATTTGTGTTGCAGTTTATTATGATGGAAATAGTTTTGTAAGTGCGTATGGTGAATGTAAAGGTAAAATTATTAAAAAGGGCAGAGGTACAAATGGATTTGGGTACGATCCGTATTTTGTGTCTGATAATTATGAACTAACTATGGGTGAACTGAGTTTAGAGGAAAAGAATAAGGTTAGTCACAGATTAAAAGCATTTGAACAGTTAAAACATATTTTGGAAAAATTATGAAAATAAAATTATCCTTTATTCATTTTTGTGCTATAAGAACCTGAACAATTCCGAACGTCATGTTATGTCTTTTAATTTTTTCAAAACCGGAATTTTTCAACAGCTTTATTAAATCAATTTTCTCATCAAACTCTTCAACCGAAGAGGGAAGATATGAATACGCTTCCTTATTACCTGAAATCAATCCACCTACTTTTGGCAATACTTTTTTGAAGTAAAATTTATACAACCTTTTAAAAATTCGATTTTCAGGCATCCGAAATTCAATTACTGTTGCCTTGCCATTCTTCTTAAGAACGTGGAAGAAAGAATCGAATCCTTTTTGAATATCATAAAAGTTGCGAACACCAAAAGCCACAGTAATATTTGTAAAAGTTTCATTCTTGAATGGAATATTTTCAGCAACCGTTTGAACATTGTTTCCAACAATCCATTTACTTTTATCATTAAAAAGTTTTAGCATATTGTGTGAGAAATCTGCACCATAAATATTTCTTACGCCCATTTTATGTGCGCTAATTGCAACATCACCGGTTCCGCAAGCAATATCAAGGAGAATTGAATCTGAGTTTATTCCGGTTAATTTAAGTGCTTTCTTACGCCAGTAATGATCGATGCCAAAACTTAATAAATGATTTAATAAATCATACTTGAAAGCAATTGAATCAAAAATTCTTTTAACTTGATTTTTCTTATCGCTCATTGTGAATTAAACTAATGCTTTTCAAATTCAAATTTTTCTTTTCCAACTTTTTCACGCCACCAATTGAACAAATATTTTCCAGTCCAGATTGAAAAGATCATAAAAGCCGCACCGCCAATAAGATCAATAACATAATGATACCATAAATAAACAGTTGCAAAAATCAGCAGTGAACCAACAGGAACAAAGAAATATTTACTGCGACTTTTTAATTTTATAGAAAGATACATGACAATTAAAGTCATCATTGTGTGTCCGCTTGGGAACACATCTCTTTGAACAACTTCTGCAGCATTAAGAGTTCCAGCAGGAATTCCTTCCCCGGTGTTAACAACCTCGCGCAGAAAGTTTGTAAGCCACAAACCGGGCAGAGCATCATTTATTGTTGCAAAATCATGAAGAATGAATCTTGGTCCGATTCCCGGTAATAAAAAGTATCCGAGATAAGAAAAATAAAATCCATAGATAACTGAGAAGAGCATATAATCAAGGGCAATGTATCTTTTCTTTCGCAGTAAAGTTAATCCAAGAATAATTGGAAGCAGATAAAAAATTCCGTAAACAATTTGTAAAAGCTCTGTTAAATATGGATTTGCAATCTGATAAAGTAAATGTGTCGGGTCGTTTCCGAAAAACATCCATCTGTCTATTTGAATAAAAAGCTGATCATAATCATAAGGTCTGATAGGTTTAATCATATAATTCAATTGTCTGAATGTAAGCAGAATTATTGGAGCGACATACCAGTAATGAATAACCGACCAGATTTTGCTTTCACTTTTTGATTCCATATAAGCAAGCATAAAAGTAAAAGCAATGATAAAAATGTTTATACCAATCCAGTTAAGTGAATCTTCAATCCGCTCATAAAAAATAATATGGAGAGCAATAAGAAAAAGATAGAATGCAATCAATACCAGATCAAAAGCTTTAAGATTTTTTATAAATGATTTTATTCTATCCATTTAACAAATTATTTGTGATTACGTCGGTTTGCAGACCAATCTTTTTGTTTCAAGACAAATTCTGTAAGTGACAAAAATTCGTCTAAAGTGAGTTGTTCAGCTCGTTTGGAAAGGTCAATACCTGATTCTGAAAAATTTATTTCGGCAAATATACTATTACTCAAGGAATTTCTTAGCATTTTTCGTCTATTACCGAATGAAGCTTTTACAACTGAAATAAAGACTTTTTGAAAATTCCTGGATTGACGGATTTCTTTGAAGGTTAGATGAACCACCGCCGATTCAACTTTAGGTTTTGGATAGAATACATTTGGTGAAACTTTGAATTCTAATTTAACTTCAGCAAAATATGAGAGAATAACAGATAATATCCCATAGTCTTTTATTCCCGTTTTTGCAGTCATCCTTTTTGCAACTTCGTATTGAACCATTAAAACAGAATCTTTAATAAACTGATTGTCTTCAATCATTTTGAAAATAATAGATGAGGTAAGATTGTAGGGGATGTTGCCAACAATTCTTAATTTATCATTTTCAAATCGCAGTAAAGAGATTAAATCAAGTTCAAGAAAATCTTTTTGAATAATATTTAACAATGGAAATCTATTTTTAAGATCATCAATAACACGTCTGTCAATTTCGACTGCTGAAAATGCTATTCCTTTTTGTGCCAGCTTTTCTGTGAGCGATCCTAAACCGGGACCGATTTCAAGAATGTTATCATCCGGTTGAGGGGAAATTTCATCAACAATTTTGTTTAAGATATTATGATCTGTAAGGAAATTCTGACCAAATTTTTTTAATGGACGGATACTGTTCATATAATTTTATTTTAATTGCTTAAAGATAATCAATCATCACAAAAGCATACCAAATATAATTTCACTTTCTTATTGT
>JALHTS010000003.1 GCA_022865965.1 Ignavibacteriaceae bacterium | reverse complement strand
TCTGAACTATTCACTTGGTGTAATGAAAAAGGGAAGCAGGATTGTGATAATATCTTATCATTCGCTTGAGGACAGAATTGTAAAAGAATTTTTTAAAGAACAAACAGTGGAATATTTAAGTCCCAAACTCGATCCGGTCGGAATAGTGAAGAAAGAAGCAAAATTGAAAATTCTTACGAAGAAACCTGTTCAGCCGACATCAGAAGAAATTAAAAATAATTATCGCTCAAGAAGCGCAAAACTAAGAGCAGCAGAAAGAATATGAAAAAAGGAAGCAAACCTATTATCGTTTATCTGTTGATAATGATTATGATATCAACAGTGTTTGTGCTGCTTAACGTGGGATTTAAATTAAAAACAGAAGAACTTTCAAAAATAAAATTTGAAACCGAAAATAAATTAAAAACTGAACAAGGAAAAGAAATTAATTTTACTGCCGATTATCAAACTTATTCCTCAGAAGAACGAGTTGTCTGGATAGCTACAAATGAGCTTGGTATGATCAGAAGGACAGAACCGGCTTTAACATTACTATATTCAAAGAAAAAACTAGAAGAAGTAAATCGTTTATTAAAACAAAAATATGATTAATTCCAGAGCACTGCTGATTGTAATTTCGATGTTTCTGTTTTTCGCTGCTTTAATCGTAAAGCTTGTCGATATACAGATTGTTAAAAGCGAAGAGCTTAAGTACTTTGCTAATAAGCAGCAGGTTGGCGTTGAAAAAATTCCTGCCGACAGAGGTTTGGTTTACGATAGAAATAACGTGCTTCTTGAATATAACCGCCACGACATTTCATTTTATGCCGATCTCAGAATGGTGTCTAATAAATCCAAAATTGATATTGCTGAAAAATTTTCTTTGGTATTTGGAAAAAGAAAAACTCATTACCTGAATTTGTTAAGCGGAAAAGGCAAGACAATTTGTCTGGAGAAAAAAGCCTCCAGTGAAAAAGCTATTCAACTTATCGGGTACAAAAAGATCGGTTTGTTTTATAGAGAGGATCCAACAAGAGTTTATCATTACGATAATCTTGCTTCTCATGTTCTTGGTTATGTTAATACAGAATACAAAGGACTTACTGGTGTTGCACAATCTTTTAATACTGTTCTTAAAGGTGAAGAAGGATTAAGAATTGTTGAAAAAAATGCAATCGGTGATCTTGTATCAATTGAAGATAGGGAAACAAAACCGGCTATTCCCGGAAACAATCTTTATTTAACTATTGATAAATCCTATCAGTCAATTCTTGAAGAAGAACTTAAAAACGGATTGAAAGAATACGGCGGTTCATCTGCGATCGGAATCATCATGGATCCTAACACAGGTGAACTGCTCGCACTAGCAAATGCGGATGATTTCAATCCAAATGAATACTGGAAATTCAACGATGATGTCAGGAGGAATAAAGCATTAACAGATACTTACGAACCGGGTTCAACTTTCAAAGTAATTACATTTGCTTCATTGATCGATCAGAAATTGTGTTCATTGCATGAATCAATATATGTTGAAAACGGCAATTATAGATTTAAAAGGGTAAACATTAAGGATAATCATCCTCACAGCCATCTTACAACTACTCAGGTACTGGAGCAGTCAAGCAATATCGGTGTTGCAAAGCTTGTTCAACGGATTGACGATGAAACTTATTATAAATATTTGCGTGGTTTTGGATTCGGTTACGACACATCTGTTCAGCTTCCTGGTGAAGCAAGCGGACTATTAAGAAAACCAAATCAGTGGTCAGCTTTATCAAAAACTTATTTGTCGTTTGGCTATGAAATATCTGTAACACCAATTCAGTTGATTGCAGCATTCAGCTCGATCATTAATGGCGGAATTCTTTATCAACCCCAAATTATTAAAAGACAGGTTCGTTATGATGGCTCTGTCGTTTATGACTCAAGTCCCAAAGAAGTAAGAAGAGTTATTTCTGAAGAGACTTCGAGGATTATGAGAAACCTGTTAAGCAATGCTGTTATAAAAGGAACCGGAAAGAATGCCAATTCGGAATTAATAAGTATTGGCGGTAAAACAGGAACATCGCAAAAGCTTGTTGATGGAAGATATTCCCGTGCTCACTATAACTCTTCCTTTGTTGGATTTTTCCCGGTTGATAATCCAAAAGTTGCGATGCTGATTCTGGTTAATTCACCAAATGTTGGCAAGTACGGTGGGTTGGTTGCAGCACCGATTTTCAAAAATGTTGCTGAAAGAATTGTATCAAATCATATTGACGATTTTGAAAAACATATTCCGGATGAAAGAATTATACAGGTAAAGTATATGTCAAATCAGAAGCAAAAAGATTCTGCGTATGATAGACTTAGATCTATAGAAATTAATGATGCAGTTTCAATTGCAGATAATTGCATGCCTGATCTTTCAAATGTAGCTGTCCGTGATGCAATAAACATTTTAACTCAGCTTGGTGTGAAATATAAAATAAACGGCAGCGGAATAATTTTCTCACAAAGTATATCTCCCGGTAAAAAATTATCAGTTAATGAAATATGCGTTCTAAATTGCACTGAACTAACTGTCAGAGGAGCATCGGTTTATTAATGGAATTAACAGAACTGTTAAACAGCGTTAATGCGATTCAAGTCCTCGGAGAAGTTCAGAGACAGGATGTCGGTTCTATTGATTATGATTCAAGAAAAGTAAAAAAGAATTCTGTTTTTGTGGCGATAAAAGGTTTCAGCACTGACGGGCATCGGTATGTAATTGATGCAATAAATAAAGGCGCAATTGCTGCAGTCGTGGAAGATGATAAAGCTGTTCCTGATGAAATCTTTCTTCATAGCAATGCAGCAAAGATTCTTGTTAATAACAGCAGAGTTGCTCTTGCTGAATTATCAAAAGGATTTTATAAAGATCCTTCATCAAAAATAAATCTGATTGGGATAACAGGCACAAACGGAAAAACAACAACAGTATTTTATTTGAAGCACATTCTTGAGCAAACCGGAAATAAAACCGGATTGATTGGAACAATTGCCAATTATATCGGTGATGAAAAAATTGATTCAAAGTTAACAACACCGGAAACAAATGATTTGAATGCATTTCTATATAGTATGATTACTAAAGGCTGCACTCACGCTGTGATGGAAGCTTCTTCTCATTCACTTTTTTTAAGCAGAGTGTACGGACTTGATTTCAAGTGTGGAGTTTTTACGAATATTACTTCAGATCATCTCGATTTTCACAATACATTTGAAAATTATTTAAATGCAAAGAAAATTTTGTTCGATAATCTAAGTTCAAATTCTATTGCTATTGTAAATGCTGATGATCCAAATTCTGTTTCTATAACAAAGGATACGAAAGCAAAAATAATTTCCTACGGAACCGCTGAGAATGCTGATTATAAAATTTATAATATTCATTTTGACCTTGATGGAACAAAATTCAAATTATTGCACAACTCAAAAGAATATTCAATAAGCACTTCACTGATCGGAACATTTAATGCTTATAATGCAACTGCTGCATTTTCCACAGCTCATTCATTAGGTATTGATGCTGATAAAATAGTTGATGCTATTAAGTCAGCCCCACAGGTACCGGGAAGATTTGAAGTAATTGGTTCCGGTTCAAAAAAAGTAATTGTTGACTATTCGCATACTGCCGATAGCCTGAAACAGGCACTATTGGCAATCAGAAAAATAGTAAAAGATAGAATGAAAGTTGTAACTGTTTTTGGATGCGGCGGTGATCGAGATAAAACTAAAAGACCTGTAATGGGGAAGATTGCTTCTGAGTTGAGTGATGAAATTATTATTACATCAGATAATCCCAGAACAGAAGATCCGTTCAAAATCATTGATGATATTAAAACAGGAATCTCAAAAACAAATTATAAAGTAATTGAAAATCGTGGAGAAGCCATTGCACTTACAATTAAATCAGCACCTGAAAATTCTGTTATTTTCATTGCAGGTAAAGGGCATGAAACTTATCAGGAAATTAACGGTGTCAGAAATCATTTTTCTGACCAGGAAACCGCAAAAAAATATTTAAGCGAATGAAACAGATTAAGCTGACATTAGAAGATGTTTTCAATTTACCGGGAGCAGTTATTTATAATCCGGATTTGTATAAATCAGTTTCATCTGTTTCCATTGATTCAAGAAATATTAAAAAGAATTCTCTTTTTATTGCAATTAAAGGAGAAAAGTTCGATGGTCATAACTTCATAAAGGCTGCAATCAAAAATGGAACATCAGCGGTTATGATCAATAAAAAGTATCTAAATAAAATTGATGATGTAAATATTCCGGTTATTGCTGTTCCTGATACAACAAAAACTTTGGGTGATGTTGCAAAAGTCTGGAGATCAAAATTAAGAGCTAAAGTAATTGGGCTAACAGGCAGTGCAGGTAAAACAACAACAAAAGAAATGATTGCCACTTTACTGAGTGATAAGTATAAAGTGAATAAAACGGTTGCAAATAATAATAACCACATTGGTGTACCGCTTACTATTTTGAGTACAGGAGCAAAACATCAGGTTCTTGTTGCTGAATGTGGAACAAATCACTTTGGTGAGATTGCTTACACAGCTAATATTCTTCAGCCGGATTATGCACTTATTACAAATATTGGTGATTCTCATCTTGAATATCTGAAAAATAGAAAAGGTGTGCTAAAAGAAAAATCTGCTTTGTTTGAAGTAACCTCAAAAAGAAGAGGAAAATTATTTATTAATACTGACGACGAACTGATTAGTAAATATTCTAAGAAACTCAGGAATAAAATTAAATTCGGTTTTAATACTGATGCTGATGTCAGCGGTAGCATTCTTAAATATGATTCAATCGGAAAAGCGAATATTGAGATTAAAACAAAAACAAAAAAACTTAATCTGACTGTTCCGCTATCCGGAGATTCGAATGCTAGTAACTTTCTTGCTGCCTCATCAGTTGGATTGGAGTTCGGATTAAAAGTTAAAGATTTTATTAAAGCTTCGAGAAGGATTAAAAGTGCGGATAAAAGACTTGCTATTAAAGTTTTAAGAACATTCACATTGATTGATGATACTTATAATGCAAATCCGGATTCGATGCGCGCAGCAATTTCAATTTTATCTATGTATAAAAACCGCAGAAGAAAAATTGCTGTACTTGGCGATATGTTCGAATTAGGCAATCAATCAAAAAAACTTCACGAATCGTTGGCAGTTTTTGTAAAGTCACAAAAAGTTATTGAAGTTTATTCAATTGGTAAAATGATGAAAAGCTTTTCGAAAGCATTAAAAGGATTTAGTGGAATTGCTAAACATTTTGAATCAAGAGAAGACTTAAAAAAATATTTAAAGAAAATTGATCTTTATAATTCCGTTGTACTCATCAAAGGTTCACGCGGAATGAAGATGGAAGAATTTGTGTCAGTAATCCAATCTAGAGTGAAGTAATGCTTTATTATTTATTTGACTACATAAATAAGCTCTATGCACCACCTGGATTTGATATTTTCAGATTCTTAACGTTTAGATCTGCACTGTCGGCAATTACAGCTTTATTTATTGCATTATATGCCGGTCCGAAAATAATAAAGCTTTTACAAAAGCATCAGATTGGTGAAGCAAAAAAGGATGATGGTCCAAAATTCCACTGGTCAAAAGCGGGTACTCCCACGATGGGCGGATTAATAATTCTACTTTCTATTGCCGTGCCTGTTTTGTTGTGGGGCGATATTGTAAGCATTTATGTGATTCTAATTCTTGCAGGAACTTTATTCCTCGGCGCAGTTGGTTTTCTGGATGACTATCTGAAAGTAATTAAAAAACTTCCAAACGGATTAATAGCTCGTTATAAACTGCTTGGACAAATATTTGTCGGATTGGTTGTTGGTCTAGTAATTTATTTTTCACCGGAGTTCAATGGATTTAATACGCTAACAACAGTGCCGTTCCTTAAAAATGTGAACCTTGATCTGTCCTACTTATACATACCGGCAGTTGTGTTTATTGTTACTGCAACATCCAACGCTGTTAATCTAACAGATGGACTTGATGGTTTATCAATAGGTGTAACAGTTATTGTAATGATTGCGCTCGCATTACTTAGTTACTTCAGTGGAAACGCAATTTTCTCAAATTACTTGAATATACTTTATTTACCCGGCGCAGGTGAGTTAACAGTTTTTGTAGCTGCTGTTGTTGGTGCAGGCTTGGGATTTCTATGGTACAATTCTTATCCCGCACAGGTTTTTATGGGTGATACAGGTTCGCTTGCACTTGGCGGTGCATTTGGAATTCTTGCTGTGCTTATTAAGAAAGAATTGTTTATTCCAATTCTTGGTGGAATCTTCTTCATGGAAACAATTTCTGTAATTATTCAAAGAACATATTTTAAATACACAAAGAAGAAGTACGGAGAAGGAAGAAGAATATTTAAGATGGCTCCGGTGCATCATCATTTTGAAATGCTTGGATGGCCAGAACCAAAAATAGTTGTAAGGTTTTACATCATAGCAATAATACTTGCTGTTATCACGTTAGTTTCATTTAAGATCAGGTAATGAAAATAGTTAATAAAAAAATATCAATTATTGGTGCAGGTAGAAGCGGACTTGGTGCGGCTAAATTAGCCAAACGATTTGGTGCAGCTCCGTTTGTAAGTGATTCCGGTGATGTAAATAAATTAATGAAGTCTGTTGAAGCTCTTAAAACAGCAGAAATTGAATTCGAGATCGGCAGTCACTCTGACAAAGTCTATGACTGTGATTTGATGGTTGTCAGTCCGGGTGTTTCTTCTGATGCTGAAGTTCTTAAAACAGCTCAAGAGAGAAAAATTAAAACAATAAGTGAAGTTGAATTCGCATCATCGTTCTGTAAAGGAAATATAATCGGAATAACCGGGACGAACGGAAAAACAACAACAACATCTCTTTGCGGCTATCTTTTTAACGAATGCGGGAAGAAAGCATACACGGCAGGTAATATTGGTCTGGCATTTTCTGAGGTTGCCGCCGATGTGAAAGAAAATGAATTTATTTCACTTGAGATTTCAAGTTTTCAGCTTGATATGATTGAAGAATTCAAACCTAAAGTCGGAATGATATTAAATATTACTCCCGATCATATGAACAGGTATGATAATAAGATTGAAAATTATGCGGCGTCGAAGCAAAAAATTTATGAGAATCAAAATGCTGATGACTTTTTGATCTTGAATCACGATAGTGAACTGTTAATGAATTATTGGAAAAAAAGTAAGAGCAAAGTTTATTACTTCTCAACTAAATCAAAAGTGGAAAACGGATGTTTCATTGAGAACGGAATTGTAAAGTTTGTTAAGAGTGGAAATGAAAAATTTACTTGTAAAAGGGAAGATATTTTTTTGAGAGGAGATCATAATCTTCAGAATGCAATGGCTGTAATTATTGCGGCAAAGATTTTTGATTTAAATAATGAGAGAATAATTAACGCTCTGAGAAAATATCAGGGTGTACCGCATAGATTGGAGCTTGTACGTGAGATTGATGGAGTTAAGTTCATTAACGATTCAAAAGCTACTAACATAGATTCAGTCTGGTATGCTTTACAAAGTTTTGATGAACCGATTTTCCTGATACTTGGCGGACAGGATAAGGGGAACGATTATTCACTGATTGAACCGTTAGTTCTTGAAAAAGTAAAAAAGATTTATGCGATAGGTTCATCTGCAGAAAAAGTTTTTAATTTCTTCCACCAAAAAGTTAAGGTTGAAATAAAAAAGGATCTTGAAGAAGTAATTAATATGGCAATTAACGAAACGCGTAATGGTGATGTAGTTCTATTGTCACCTGCATGTGCAAGTTTTGATATGTTCAACAACTATGAACATCGCGGTGATGTTTTCAAAGAATTGGTGAACAATATATAATGAAAAAATTAGCGCTTACGGTTTTTTTCGAAACATTTATTCTTATGCTGCTCGGGCTCATAATTGTTATGAGTGCCAGCAGTACTTACAGTGCTTTTAAGTTTGAGAGTACGTTTTATCTGTTCAATTCACATTTGGGTAAAGTATTTATTGGTTTGTTCTTTTTAATTCTGTTTTGTTTTATCCCTTATGAAATTTATAAGTATTACAGTAAATGGTTACTAATTGGAGTCGCAATCTTACTTGTAGCAACATTGTTCCTGGCACCAAGCATTAAAGGTGCGGGCAGATGGTTAAATCTTGGATTTACATCTTTCCAGCCGGCCGATATTGCAAAACTTATTTTGGTTATTCACCTTGCTGCATTGATTGAACAAAAACAAGAATTCATTAATGATTTTAAGCAAGGATATTTATACGCATTTATTTGGGTGATGTTAATCTCTGGTTTAATATTTATTCAACCGAATGTTAGCACGGGAATTTTATTAATGGTTATTTCTCTAACTCTGTTATATGTAGGTGGAGCTAAGCTCAAACATATCGCTCTATCCGGTTTGTTAGCTGTTGGGGTTGCAGGTGGATTTGCAATGTTGTTCAGTCATTCAAGATCAAGAATTCTGGGATTCATAAAAGCAATGAGCGACGGCGGTGATTTAAACATTCAGGTTAAGCAGGCATTATATGGCTTGGGAAGCGGCGGATTAACCGGTGTCGGAATTGGTAACAGCAAACAAAATAATTTATTTCTGCCGGAAGCTTATGGCGATTTCATCTTTGCTATTCTCGGTGAAGAAATGGGCTTTATTGGCTCAGTCATTGTTTTACTGAGTTACTTAATTCTCTTTGCTGCAGGAATTTTAATTGCAAAAAAAGCTAAAGACCGGTTCGGACAATTGCTTGCATTCGGAATAACTTTTTCGATTGCCATTTATGCTTTCGTTAATGTTGCTGTTACAACAGGATTGTTCCCAACGACAGGATTGCCGCTGCCATTTATCAGTTATGGTGGAACATCCATAA
Organism: Ignavibacteriaceae bacterium; assembly: GCA_022865965.1. Lineage (GTDB taxonomy): Bacteria > Bacteroidota > Ignavibacteria > Ignavibacteriales > Ignavibacteriaceae > JAGXRK01. Next base: position 7,159 of record JALHTS010000003.1, on the reverse strand, counting down.
TCTTTTTATCAATATCGGTTGGAATACTGATTAACATTGCCATAATGAATTGGAAACGTGAAAATGAAATTCAGATGAACAAAGAAAAAATAATTAATTTAAAAAACTTAGTCAGATGAGCAAACTTAGCACTCCATATCGATTTCTTTTTGCCGGTGGAGGTACAGGCGGGCATCTTTATCCCGCAATAGCCGTTGCTGATGAGATAAAAAGGATGCAGCCGGATGCTCAGATTTTATTTGTGGGAACAAAATCAAAAATTGAAGAAAGAGTTGTTCCAAAACTCGGTTTTCAATTTAAGTCTATTTGGATAAAAGGATTTGCGAGAAAATTGACTTTATCAAATGTGTTGTTTCCGGTGAGATTAATTGTCGCAATGGTTCAATCTTTAGCTATCGCAATGAAGTTCAAACCAAAAGTTGCAATCGGATCAGGTGGATATATTGCAGGACCTGCTATTTGGGGAGCATCCGTAATGGGAGCAAAAATTATTTTGATTGAACCGAACAGTTATCCAGGAATAACAACAAGACTTTTAGAAAAGCATGCAGATGAAATTCATGTTGCTTTTGAAGATTCAAAAAAATACTTGAGGCAAAAAGACAAAGTAATACTTTCAGGAAATCCTATAAGAACAAGTTTAAAGTTATTTCGAAAATCGGATGCGCTAAACCATTTTGGTTTAGATGATTCCCGTAAAACCATACTTATACTCGGCGGAAGTTTGGGTGCGGGTTCAATAAACAAAACCATTGCAGAAAATTTAAGCGAGTTAAAAAAACTTGATATTCAGATAATATGGCAAACAGGTTCAGCTTACTATGAAGAATATAAAAACTTAAATGATGATCGTGTTAAAGTTTATTCATTCATTGATGAGATGGATAAAGCATACTCATCGTGTGATCTTGTAGTTGCAAGAGCGGGAGCATCAACAATTTCTGAGCTTGCAGCATTGGGTTTACCTTCTTTGTTAATACCTTCACCTAATGTTGCAGAGAATCATCAGTATCATAATGCAAAGTCATTATCAGATGTTGGCGCAGCGGTTTTAATGGAAGATAAAAACTTAAAAGAAAATTTTTTAAATGCAGTATCATCACTTGTTTTTGCCGAGGAAAAATTAAAAGACCTTGGTATTAAGATTAAATATTTTTCCAAACCCGATGCTGCCAACATAATAGCAAAGAGGGCAATTAATTTTGCAATTGCAGTATGACAAGCGAACAACTAAAACATAAAAGTTCATTCAGATATAATATGTCGTTTTATTATCAATCGACTATTATTTATTTCATTGTGTTTTCACTCTATTTAATAATCAGAGGCGAAGTTGTTGATAACTCTTATACTTTGGTTATTAAAGATCCTGTACTTTATTTTCTTGCAATAATTGTTGTCATATCAATTCTTGCTTTACTATTTAATTTATTCAAGAAAAGACATATTGAAATTGATCAAAATGGAATTGTTTTCATTAGCAGATTTAAAAGAAGAGAAATCCCTGTTGAAAAAATTGAATCAATAAGATTAACAAGAGAAAGAAGAACGGTTCAGACAAAGGCTTTTAAGTTGATCATATTAAAATTAAAATCAAGAAAAAGAAGATTACTTGTAAGACCAACGGATTATGAAAACTTTGATGAACTAATTAAAAGATTTCAGGAACTAAAGACGCGTATTGAAAGCAAATGATATTTAAGATCATAAATAAAATTCATTTTGTCGGCATCGGTGGCATCGGAATGAGCGCTATTGCAGAAGTTTTATTTCACCAGGGATTTCAAATCTCCGGTTCTGACAGAGAATTGAATGATGTTACTGAAAGACTTAGTGAATTAGGAATGGAAATATTTGAGGGACATTCATCTGAAAACGTTAAAGATGTTGATGTTTTGGTTTATTCAGCTGCAGTTTCTTTAGATAATCCTGAAGTTCAGGCAGCAATGAAAAAAAATATTCCAATTGTTAAGCGCTCAGAAATGCTTGCCGAAACCATGAGAATGAAATATGGAATTGGTGTTGCAGGTACTCACGGAAAAACAACAACTACTTCGATGATCGGTTTAACGTTGGTTGAAGCCGGACTTGATCCGACGATGATTGTAGGAGGAAAATTAAATTCATTAAACGGAAGTAATGCAAGATTAGGTAACGGAGAGTTAATAGTTGTCGAAGCAGATGAATTTGACAGAACATTCTTGAAGTTAAATCCTGTTATTGCTGTTCTGACTTCTTTAGAAGCCGAACACCTTGACACTTATAAAGATTTGGATGATATAAAATCAGCTTTTACTGAGTATGCAAACAAGGTTCCTTTCTATGGATTTGTTGCTGTTTGTATTGATGACCCTGAACTAAGAAACATTTCTTCTGGAATTACAAAAAGAGTGATAAAGTACGGGTTAAGCAATGAGGCAGATGTTCAAGCAGTTGATGTCCAGCATAAAGAATTTAACAGTTCTTATAAAGTAAAATATTTTGAAAAAGAGATTGGTAAAATTGTATTAGGTCTTCAGGGTGAACACAATGTAAAAAATTCACTTGCAGCTGTTACCGTTGGAATGGAATTAGGAATTGATTTCGAAATAGTTAAACAAACATTAAAATCATTCAAAGGTGCGCAGAGAAGATTTGAAATAAAATACAACAAAGAAGTTTTAGTTATTGATGATTATGCACATCATCCGACTGAAGCAGCAGAAACTCTGAAAGGAATTCGTTCATCATGGAATAGAAGATTAGTTGCAATATTTCAACCTCATCTATATTCAAGGACGAGAGATTTTTATAAAGATTTTGGAAAATCATTTTTGAATAGTGATGTTTTTATTTGCACTGATGTTTATCCAGCTCGTGAGCTTCCAATTGAAGGAATAAGCGGTAAGCTTATTGCAGATAGTGCCGTTGAATCTGGTCACAAACAAGTTCTTTATGTAGCTGATAAAAATGATATACCTGATATTTTAATGAACACGAAACAGGATGGTGATATAATAATTACTATGGGTGCCGGTGACATTTATAAATACGGTGACAAGTTTGTTTCGATGCTGATGAATTAACCGATGGCTAAAGGTAATCGTAAAATAGTCAGCTTAATCATATTTGTTCTTTTGGTCGCATCACTGATTTACTTAACTGTTTTCTCTTACAATAAGAGAGGAAAAGAAGAAATAAGGATGATTACAATAACAGGAAATAATCTGCTGCCTGAAAAAAGTTATCTTGAGTTTACTCAACTCAATGAACAGATATCTTACAGTGATTTAACACTGCACGGAATAAAGAACAGGTTTGAAAAACATCCTTACATAATAAGGGCTGAAGTTAAATCTGACGGAAGAGGAAGTGTGGAGGTTTTTCTTAAAGAAAAAATTATTTATGCCATGGTGGTTGGAAACAGCGATCCGTATTTCATCACGGCGGATTTTCAGGTCATTCCGATTTTCCCGAACACGAGATTCCCGGATCTACCCGTAATAAGTAATGTTAAATTCAGAGAAAAACTCAATGCAATGAACTTTGTAAAAGATGAAGATATAGTACAAGCATTTAGAATTATTGATGCCGCAAAAACAACCGATCTTGAAATATCAAGAAAGCTTGCAGAAATAAATTTACGAAACGGCGGCGATGTTATACTTACCTTTTCGGGAATAAATGCTCCGGTAATATTTGGAAGAGGAAATGAAGCTAAGAAAATGTTATATCTGAATATACTTTGGGAAAGAATGAAGGAACAAAAACCATTTTTTGAAAACACAGAATATCTCGATCTAAGATTTAGCAATGAAATTTATGTCGGGAAAAAAGATATTATAGGTTTATAAGAATGAAAAAAGAAATTTTAGTAGGACTGGATTTAGGAACAACAAAAGTCTGTGCTGTAATAGCTGATCGTTCAGTTGATTCCGGAAAACTAGATATTCTTGGTTTTGGTGTAGCACTTTCTGAAGGTCTTCACAAAGGTATGGTTGCCAACATCGGAAAAACTGCTGAAGCAATTAAAGCTGCAATGGAGATTGCCTCAAACAGAGCAGGTATTAGTGTAAATCTTGTTAATGTTGGTGTTGCAGGTGAACATATCACAAGCATCAGACATAGAAACTATGTAACGATAAACAGGGAAGAAAAAGAAATTACCAAGGAAGATCTTGATAGATTGGAATCAGATGTTAGGACAATAAGAATTCCATCTGACCGACAAATTCTTCATATAATTCCCGAAGAATTTTCAATTGATCATCAGGGTGGTATTGAAAGTCCAATTGGAATGTCAGGTTCAAGATTAGAAGCAAGCAATCACGTTGTACTTGCATCAATACCGGCAATTCAGAATATCAGGAAATCCGTTGAGAGAGCAGGTTACCAGGTGCAGGATTATATTCTTCAACCAATTGCATCAAGTTCATCTGTACTGGAAGAAAGTGAAAAAGATCTTGGCATTGCAATGATAGATATTGGAGGCGGAACAACCGACATTGCAATCTATCATAAAAAAGCAATAAAGCATACAAAGGTAATTGGAATTGCCGGTAATCAAGTTACCAATGATATAAGAGAATCTTTAGGTGTTGTTACTGAAGAAGCAGAAAGATTGAAAAAAGAATATGGTTATGCTTCTGAAAATGCAATCATAAAAGATGAAGATATATTGATAAGGGGAGTTGGTGCTCGTGGTAATACAAAAATTCCAATCAGTCTTCTTACACAAATTATAAGCCTAAGAATGAGAGAATTATTTTCAATAATAGATAATGAACTACGCACAGCTGGATTTAAAAATAAATTAAAAGCCGGAATAGTACTTACTGGCGGTGGTGCTCTGTTAAAGGGTTGTCCCGAATTAGCTGAAGAAGTTTTCGGTTTACCTACAAGAATCGGAGTTCCGCAAGAACTTGGTGCAGGTTTATCAAATGAAATTGAAAGTCCGGAATTCGCAACAGTAGCGGGTTTGATTAAGGGAATTCCTGGTGGAAAATCAAGTGAGTATCAGGTTCTTATTAAACCTAAGAAATTTAGAGGTACTAATAAAATCAACCAATTAATTAAAAAAGTTCAAGAATTTTTTGACGAATTATAAATCTTACGGAGGATATATGGCGCGTTTTGCAACAATTGACAGAGACAAATCAATGTCGGCTGTTCTTAAAGTAATTGGAGTTGGCGGTGGCGGCTGTAATGCTATTGAGAGTATGATCTCAAAAGGATTAAACGGCGTTGAGTACGTTGCTATCAATACCGATTCACAGGTACTAAAAAGCAGTAGTGCTACACACAAAATTCAATGTGGAACTTCAATTACAAGAGGTCTTGGTGCTGGAGCCGATCCTAATGTTGGAAGGAAAGCAATAGAAGAAGACCGTGAACTTATTGCAGAAGTTCTTACAGGAAGTGATATGGTTTTTGTTACTGCCGGTATGGGAGGCGGAACAGGAACCGGTGGTTCGTCTGTTGTAGCTTCAATTGCTAAAAGCATTGGTGCTTTGGTCGTTGGTATCGTTACTAAACCTTTCCGCTGGGAAGGTAAAACCAGAATGCTGAATGCCGAAAAAGGTATTCAGGAATTGCGCCAGCATGTTGACAGCTTAATTGTAATTCCGAATGAAAGATTGTTAAGCATTCTTGATAAAGGTATTAATGCATTTGCAGCCTTTGATAAGCCAAATGAAGTTCTTTATGAAGCAACACGCGGCATAGCTGACATTATTACTATCGAAGGATTAATAAATGTCGACTTTGCAGACGTTCGTGCAGTTATGAATCAAAGCGGCGAAGCATTGATGGGTTGCGGAATAGCAAGCGGAGAAAATCGCGCCATAGAAGCTGCTCAGAAAGCAATCTCATCACCTTTGCTTGAAGGTGTTAGTATTAAAGGTGCAAAAAGCGTTCTGCTCAATGTTACAGGTTCAAGCAGTATGACAATGCAGGAAATTAATGAAGGAAATAATGTGATCTTTGAAGCTGCAGGTGAAGAAGCTAATGTTATTTTCGGTGTTGTGAAAAAAGATGAAATGAATGACTACATTTCTTACACTGTTATTGCTACCGGATTTGATACCGGTAAAGGTTCATATGCATCGAGAGCAGTAAAACAATTAACAAAAGATGAACCAAAAGAAACTAAATTTAGAGGCGGATTCTCCTTCTTCGATAATCCTGAATTCAATTCTGAAGACCTTGAAGTTCCAACCATACTCAGAGTTAAAAGCCCAAAGTCATCCATAGAAGATGAAGATAAAGACAAGAATGATAATCAGAGCGGTTTCACCGTGGATGCATCAAGGTATGCCTGGTCTAAAGAGAAAGCTGAAAAGAAAGATGATTCTGATGACGATGAAAGTTCTTCGTTTCTCAGAATGATTATGGATTAAATATAAAGGTTTAGCAGTAACTGTAAATAAAACGGCGAGTTTCATTCATCGCTGGACCGTGCTTCGATGAGAACATTTTCATCGTAATCAACTGTAACAATTATACGGTTGGGGCGGCAGCATATCCTGCAGTCCTCTATAAAGTCCTGCTTACCTTCAATTGTAAGATCAACCCAAACTGCGTTGTCAACTCCGCAATATTGGCAAATCCAGGTTAAAGTATCGTCGGTTTGCATTTTCACTCCGTATCTAATAATAATCGTAAATTACATATCTAATTAGACCATTCTGACTCTTAAAGTCAAACTAAATAGTATTTCTTTCACCCCCTGATTTTTATTTCTAAAAAATATAAATAGTGCTCAAATGTTCACTATATTTCGAATACTATGAAAAAGGATTTTGAAGATCAATTATACATAATTCCCGAAAAGTGGCGCGCAGAACTACGAATAGTAACTCTTTATCCGCCGCTGCCTAAAAATAAAAGGGGAGTTGACTTTGATATATTCGATTTCGAAATGCTGTTTAATGACAGCAAAACAAATGAACTTATCCGCACAGGACAAACAATAGGATGCTTTTATATCGAGTCACCTGGTATGCGCTCTCTTCTCAGAAAACTTGATGTTCACGATTTTGAAATGCTTACGGCGGCAAGTTCAATAATAAGACCCGGTGTTGCTGAAAGCGGAATGATGCAGGAATTTATTTTAAGACATAAAGATCCTTCGAAGCGTTTTTATTTCATTCCGCAGCTCGCAGAAGTTCTTGCCGATACT
>JALHTS010000185.1 GCA_022865965.1 Ignavibacteriaceae bacterium | reverse complement strand
TTCTTACAGAATCAATTGTCTTCATAAAAAGGTCACAAATACCAATAATCACAGAACCATCTCTCTCTTGAGACATCCAGGATGCATAACCCAGCCTGAAATATTTTGATGGACCGCTAACATAATATAGATTATCATCTAACTGCTTTGCAGATTCAAACTGTTTCTTTTTTATCTCCTGATACTTATTAGCACGAAATACTGAGTTAAGCAATTCATCTACGGTAAAGGGTTTAGGTATAAAATCAATTGCGCCTTTATAAAGCGATTTAACTGCATTCTCTACAGTTGAATATCCTGTTGTTATAATTACAGCGCTGTCAATATTCTTAGCATGTAATTCATCCAGAATTTGAAAACCATCACCATCAGGCATCATAATGTCGCAAACAATTATACTGTAAAAATTTTTAGATATTTTTTCAATGGCATTCTTAACACCGTATGCTGAATCAACGGTGTATTTATCCAAAGAACAAATTTTAATTACCGCATCAATAATTACTTGTTCATCATCTATAACCAATATGTCGGCTGTCTTGCTCATATAATCAAAATTATCTTTGCTGCGAAAGCGGAAGCCTGATTGTAAAAGTTGTACCCTTAATAAGTTCACTATCTACAGTTATAGTGCCGTTATGATTATCAACGATTCCCCAGATAACGGCAAGGCCAAGTCCCGTACCTTTTTGTCCTTTTGTTGAAAAGAAGGGATCGAAAATCTTTGATAAATCTTCTTTACTTATTCCGTCACCGGTATCTTTAATTTTTACTTCTATGTATTCCTGTAATCCTGCTGAATCCACATAATCCCATTTTTCATGAGGACAACCCTTTATAGAACACACTTCGTAAATTCCTTGCCCGGCTACTTCGATACCAATTATTGATGATCCACATTTAGGACATAATTTATTTTCAAGGATAAGAGAATTGTTACAATCGGGACAAACAAATTGAGCATCTTTTTTCTCTTTATAATCCAGTGCATAAATGTTTCGAATTTTTCCATATATCGGATCAATGTGAATCAGGCTTTCAGTTCCGTTTGATTTGACTTTAACTTTAATCGAAGGAATTCCGTCAATTTTAACTTCATTATCAAGAAGGTTATGACGTTTTGGACAGGTTGCTTTTTTAATCTGTGCAGTTCCATAAGGTGACAAGGATATATGATTAGTTGTAACAGTAATTGTCCCGCCTTCTTTACCAATTGCATCAGAAGCATTTACAAAAAGATTAATGAAAACCTGCTGAATCTGGTTTGCATCTACAGTAATTTTAGGAAGATATTTACTTGTTTCTTTTAAGACCTTCACTTTATTAATTGCAAGTTGATTTTCTATTACTTCAACAGATTTATTTATTATCTCATTTATATCAGCACTGCTTTTCTTCGGAACTGATTGACGGGCAAAATCAAGAAGACTTTTTACTATCTCACGGCTACGCAAAGTTTCACGAACAATTACTTTCAGATCTTCCTGAAATTCAGGATTATCTTTTGTTCTCTTCAGAAGAAAACTGCTGTAAGTTAATACACCGGTAAGCGGATTATTGATTTCGTGTGCAACGCCTGCAGCCAATCTTCCGAGCGATGCCATCTTATCAGATTGAAAAAGCTGCATACGCGCTTCGGAAAGCTTTTTAGTCATGTTATTAAATGACTGACCAAGTATTCCTATCTCATCGTCGCCCAGATCTTTGATAGTATAATTTAAATTGCCGGCACTAACTTGCTTTGTTCCGCCTAATAATTCATTAACCGGAAGCGATACCCATTTTCTAACAAAAAAACCGATTA
>JALHTS010000184.1 GCA_022865965.1 Ignavibacteriaceae bacterium | reverse complement strand
CATAATCCATCAGGAAGTTCCTTCTTCTGTGTATCAGGTGCAATATTGTCTTTAGATCTTCTAAACCACGGCATAATTTTTCTTTCAGCCTTCTATATCGGCAAATAATGTTAAAATTTTATTGGGATCATTGGGATCGTTGGACATAACGGTAATTGATCTGCTCATCTTCCCTTTTCTTTTTGCAGTATCAAGTTCAACTTTAAGCGTAGCAGATTCGCCCGGCTTCAATTCTTTAGAGCTGACAGATGCAACTGCACATCCGCAGGAAGATTTTACATCTTTAATGTTAAGAGTGGATGCTCCGGTATTTGTGAACCGGAAAGTATGTTCATATACTTGCCCTTCCTTCACTTTACCAAAATTATGCTGACTGTTTTCGAAATAAATTTTTGGTCCTTCTGTTTTTGATTTTGTTTGTTCCGGAATTACAACATTACACTTTATTGTTAAAATTAATTCCTGATTATCCGGATCATTGGTTTTAACTTTTACTTGTTTTTGCTGGTGACCTCTTCTTCCTTTTGAATTAAAAGTAACTTCAAGTTTAGTTGATTCGCCAGGTTCCAACTTATTTTTATCGGGTTTAGCAGCAGTACATCCGCAAGTAGCACGCACGTCTTTAATCTCTAAAATATCTCCGCCGCTGTTTGAAATCATAAATATTGTTGTGACTGATTCGCCCTGTTTAACATCGCCAAAATCGTGAATATTTTGCTGAATAACTGCTTTTGGTCCTATTAGCTGTGCCACAGAAAACGAAGTGAAAAGTAATAGTCCAACAATTATTTTATTTATCATTCTTCTTCTCCTTAACAATAAAATTTTTCAGGTAATGAGGTTCAAGATTATCTATATCGTTTGTCTTTACATTCTCACCGAAACTTACAGCCCACTTAGCAATAAACTCTGGTTCGGGCGAATTTAATGCATTTTGGTTAAAAGCGCTGCCGAACTTTTTAATGCTTTTATCCAGAAATTTCAACTCAGAATTTTGCAAAATTTTTAATTCTTCTGTAAATATAAAACTATTCATTTTAATATGAAACTTTGCAAAATAAACTTCTTCTGTATTGATTTTATTAGCTATGACAATTTCTTCATCATCATAAATTGATGCTAATTGCATAGCCAAAGCTTCAAATGTCGGTACGGGGACTATAGGAATAGACAATCCGAAGGCTAAACCTTTTGCTGCAGACATTCCAATTCGTAACCCTGTGAATGACCCCGGTCCTTCCGAAACAGCAATTGAATCGATGTCAGTTTTATCAATCCCTGAATTATTAATTACAGATTCAATAACTTCGAAAAGCATTTCTGAGTGAGAATGTTTAGCAATCACTTTTGATGAAAAATACTTTTCCTCATCAAAATAGATGCAGGCTCCGCAAATCTTATCAGAAGTTTCAATCGCAAGTAAAGGTTTATTCATATTTGTAAAATTTAAAGATTCTTTTGTTTTTCTTATCGAATTCGATAATTACTTCTATGCGTTTCTTTGGAAGAATATCCGAAAAAAGCTCTCCCCATTCAATAAATATAATGGAGCTATTATTAAGATAGTCATCAAATCCTATATCATATAATTCGCGTACACTATTTATTCTGTAAAAATCAAAATGGTTAATGTGAAATTTACCATCGTGTTCATTTACAATTGCAAATGTAGGACTGACAACGTTATGAATGCCGAATTCAACGCAAACATTTTTAATGAAGAATGTTTTACCCGAACCAAGATTTCCATTTAACACTACAACTTCATTACCAAGCAATGTTTTTGCAAATTCAGAAGCAAGTTGTTTTGTATCTGCTTCAGTCTCACATACCCTGCAAAAAGGATAGTCCATTTTACTTTGGCTCCATAGTAACTATCGGGAGGATCATTTCTTCCATCGAAATTCCACCATGCTGAAATGTATCTTTATAGTACGACAAATATTTATGATAATCAGTGGGATAAACAAAGTAGTAATCTTCTTTTGCAATTATATAATTTATTGTAACTCCCCGTTTGGGCAGCTTATATTCAATCGGATTTTTAATATAGATGGCATGTTTCTCATCAACCTTTAAATTTCTTCCATACTTAAATCTGAGATTTGTTGAAGCTTCACGGTCACCAAGAACTTTTGCGCCTCTTAAAGATCTTATGCTGCCGTGATCAGTTGTAACAATAATTTTTATTTTCTTCATGCCGGCAAGCGTTCGAAAAGTAGAAAGCAAAGATGAATGAGTAAACCAGCTATTAGTTAATGATCTGTAAGCAGCTTCATCAGGAGCTATTTCTTTTAGTAATTCTGAATCGGATCTGCCATGCGCAATCATATCAAGAAAGTTAACTACAATTGCAGAAAGATGATTTGATTTATAAGAATGAATATTCTGTTCAAAGTTTCTTCCGACATCCGGATCAATTATCTTTAAATACTTAAGGTCATTACGCAGTTTTATTTTCTTCCTATCGAGAAGAAGTTGAAGGAGTTCCTTCTCATATTTGTTCATGCTTTTTTCATCATCATCATTTCCCTGCCAGAGATCAGGATAATACTTTTCAATTTCAGCAGGATACAATCCGCTGAACAAAGAGTTTCGTGCATAAGGGGTTGCAGTCGGAAGTATGGAATAGTAATAATCTTTTTCAATTGTGAAATATTCACGAAGATGTTCTTCCATTATAAGCCATTGATCTATACGAAGACAATCAAGCACAAAGAAAAACACCGATGTATTTTCATCTTTAATATTTTTTAGAACATATTTATCAACAATGTCTGTTGTTAATGTGGGAACATCGTTACTAGATTGATTTGCAATCCAGTGCCGGTAATTATTTTCAACAAATCTTGAAAATTCTTTGTTTGCTTCTTTAAACTGATCTGAGAGGGTTTGTTTTAATCCCATTTCAGGATGACGATCGAGTTCAATAGACCAATTAACAAGCTTGAGATAAATGTTTATCCAATCATTATAATCAAGGTCACCCATTAACGATCCGGATATTTCATTAAAATGCTGAAGATAATCTTTAGCTACATATTCACTGGAGATTTTTTTTCCTTCAAGAATTTTTTTGCATACGAGAAGAACCTGGCTTGGATTTACAGGTTTAGTAAGATAATCCCTGATCTTTCCGCCGATGGCTTCATTCATTAAAGACTCTTCTTCGGACTTGGTAATCATCACAACAGGAATATTCGGATTGAAGGACTTAATTTTGGCAAGAGTTTCAAGTCCGTCCATACCTGCCATCATTTCATCAAGAAAGAGAAGGTCATAACTTTTCTCCTTAACCATGGAAATGGCATCTTCACCGTTTGTTGCGGTATCAACATCATATCCTTTTTCAGTGAGAAAAATAATATGCGATCTAAGTAATTCTATTTCATCATCGACCCAAAGCAATTTTTTCTTATTCATAAAAATCTATTTCCCTTCATTCATAATTTAATTAATACACGATGTTAAGCCAAACTTATGGAAAATTGGAGATATGGAATGATGGAATGCTATTTTTTGAATTATTCCAAAATTCCAATATTTCATCACTCAAATATTCCTAAAAATGAATCCATCTGGAATAAACAAATTTTTTGACGTCAATTGATGATTATATTTACATCTAAGCCGGCTTCATTTGTCGTTGTAGGCGGAATTCTTGAAGCACCCTCCGGTTCAACTGTCGAACGCTTATAAAACACACTCAAGGTAACTTTGGAACTTATTGTATACTTTATTCTTGGTTCAATTGTTACTCGAGCAGTACCATCCTGCGGAATACCTTCTTCGGTAAAATTAGCCATTTCATAACGCACAGTTGAGTTTTTTGCACTTGTATACGAAAGACTGAACTCAATATCATTCTTTAATGAAACTCCGAATAACGGAAGTTCAAATCCTGATTTTGAATAGTTAACTGTAAAACCAATATCTCTTGAAAACGTTTCAGTAATGTTAGAAGTAGTAATACCAAGGTCATAACTTGTACGAGTGGAGTATTTAATACTACCCATAAGATTACCTCCCCAAAGTTGTCCGAATGTTAAATTTATTCCGGCTAGAGGAGAGAATGCATAATCAATTTTTTGAGTTTGAACCTGCTTGTTACCATCAGGAGAAAGCTTCCATCCTTCTGTGTAATTTGATGAATAAGCATGTTCCAAAGAAACTCTTGTAGCTATTGACTGGAAGAATGAAATCTTCTCAAGTCCATCCCACGATACTCTCCAATTTGGTCGTGGAATATATTTAGTGAACTCCTCAAGAAAAGCTAATCGAGAAAAAATTGGGAAAGTTTCAAATCCTTTTATAAAAGCATCAGAAAGACTTGCTTCTGCTTCCTGGGAATTGGGATTATATAATTCATTCACTTTTTTTATACCGCTGTTAAAAACACTTAAGAATAAGGAAGGCGGCAATGATAAGAATGATCTTGACAATGTTCCGGAAGAATTAATATTAGATACAATCATATTTCCAAAATCATCTGCTGTAATAGTAGTGTTTTTATTTAATGACCACCCTACTTTCCAGTTTATATCAATTTTAGCACCTTCCCACAGCGGTCGTGAAGTTTTAAAATCAAAATTATTTTTATGCTGGAACACATCGCTAAGATTAGTTCCCTTTTGCAAAGCTCTGGGTCCCACATCATCAGATAAACCAAGCATAAAACCTCTGCCAGGTCCTTCGTCATCATTGTGGGCAAATCCCCAGAAATTAGCAAAACCTGTTCCAGAAGATTTTAGTCCTGATTTGGACAAACTATTATCGTTACTGAAACTTATATTAATATTTTCATAATCAAATAAAATGGTTTTTATTGCTAGTTTAAAGAAACCCCACGCTTTGCTTAAAGTTCCTGGTTTATCATCAGCAAGTTGAGTTGAATCAGATATTACATTCCCTAAAGAGTCGGTTTTTGTCGTAATGATGTTTTGAGGATCTTCTTTTTTTGGAATGTTTTCTATCATTCTCTCCTGACCGGTAACTCGCTGATTAGTCTGAGACGTTTTTTGATCTATTTCATCCTGAAATAATGGATCGAATAGTGCTTTAAGCCTTAGTGTTAAACTTGCACTTGATTTATTAGAGAATCCAGCACTCTTGCCCAACTCTGGCTGTCTGAAATCGTTATTCCATTGATAACCAACTGAGTAATTAGCAGTGATAGTAAAGTATCTGTTTATATTCCAGAGTGAAGGAAGTTTTGGACTAGTTCTGAAATCCATATTCTGTTGATACCTGAAGTCATTGCCAAAAAACACTCTTGAGAAGATATCATTCCATATTTGACTTTCAGTTCTTGGAACACCCAACTCATCAGTTTCAAGGTAAGCCAGAGATGATGATATATTCAAATTATAATTTGTAGAAAGATTTAAAAATCCGCCCTCAGTAATTTTCCAGTTAAAATTAAATCCGCGCGTAGTTTGAAAATCTCTCGATATAGCTTCAGCAGGTTCTGTCAGTTTACCTCCTACCAAAGTCGGTCTCATAATACTTGAACTTTTATTTCTTCTTGCCGTTAATGAAGCATTTACGTTTTGCGGAGTAAAGTAAACTTTCGTTTTACTGTAGTCAGTAAGTAAAGTAAACAAAATACCAAGAACAGGAATATCAATCGGTTCAAAATAATAATCCGGACTCAAAGCGACTGCATAATTTATATTTGCGTTCCAAACCCAGCTTTTACTGACCATAGTAGTTGGATTTCGACTAAAATTTTTATTGTAATTAAATCCAAACGTAAGAGCATTAAATGAATCTCTAATTAGCCACCATTTAGTGGGAATTTTTATTTTGATATTAGATGCGGACCAGGAATCTGAAACATTAAGTGTTTGAGTTTCCGTTCGCAGAACTTCACCGGTTTTATCTGTCTTGGTAGAATCAACACTATTTTGAAGTTTAAGTTGTTTTACTGCTTCATCTACTCTTATATCAGAACCGGGAATATAAAGTGGCTTTCCTACTTGCTCTGTATGTGAATAAGATAATCTTAAATTACTTTCTGGCAGATTTATCGGTATTAGTTTAAGAAGATTCACATCTGAAGCAATCGACCAGTTAGCTGATTCAACTCTGGAGCCGAATCTATCCTGTAGTCTGTGGAAATAAGGATTCCTTTCACTCATATTAAAATTGACCGTCATCAAATCTGCCAATTTAATTGAAGTATTAAATGAGTATGCCCAACCGGGTGAATCATCCGCGCCAATAACTCTTAATTCATTCACCCAAACTTCACCAGATATTAAACCGGGGTTAAAATCATCATTGAGATTATAAATGCCGACAGATAAAAATTTAACAGAGGTTAGAGTTGGATTTCCCTTTAGCCGATAGAAATGCCCCGGTCTGCCAGGAACAGGTACTTCAATAATCTGACTTATGGAATCTCTTGCCAGCTGCTTTATTGCAGTAAGTTCACTGAATATTATACTTATTTCATTCCAACCAGCATCTACTGGCTGACGATATTCATAGTAGTGATTTGTATCTCCGCCAAAACGGAAATAGACTTCTGCGGAATATCTTCCTGTACTTATATCAGTGTATGAAACAGAACCGGGACCATTATTTCCATCACCATGAATAAACAATTTCATTTCCCTGTAATTAAAAACATCGAGAGGTCTAAATAAATATTTTACGGCTTCTCTCGACTCTCCTTCAGGTAAATCTTTAATAATAAGATTTAGTGATTGTTCGTTTCGTAAAATATTTTCGTCAGGACGAGTTCTGTCACGTTCCTGAAAAACTCCCGGCGGTGATTGATATTCAGGATTTTCTTCAAGACTTACAACAGAAACCGAAAGGATTGTATCTTCAGCAACAAGTTTCTGCCATTGACTTCCAACAAGATTAAATTCAGTAATTTGAAACCACATCCATTCAGGCACGTTCTGAGTAAACATTCTAATAAATTCAATATTCGTAAAACTTGGATTACCAATCTGCATAGCGAAATCTTTAAGGGGAATGCGATAAAGATACCAGCCGTACTGAGTCAATCCGCCACCGGCAATGAACGGATTTACTCCCTGGTTAGTATCCAATGGAATTTCATATCTGTAATAACTGTTAACTTGATCTAATGTACCATTACGGTTTAAATCCTCAGTATCAGGTATAAGACCTATATCAGTAAGAATTGCATTTCCTTGAGATCCATTTATATTAAAATAGTCAAATGGATGAAGCGCATCATTTCTTTGAAAGAAAAAATTATCTCCTGCAGGATCCGCCTTAGCAGAACCATAAAGTGATTTTTCTTCAGCATCCGTAAGCATATCAAGCCCAAGATCCTGTACATCAGGATCTGTAATTGTTTCATTATTATAAATATCTTCGGTGTTTAATCGATTGTTTGGAATTGCATCTTCACTAATTCTTCCAAGATCAATATAAAGTTTTGTACTATCCGGAGCTTTTCTGATATTCAGCCAGAACTCTATGAACTCAATATTTTCTTCAACCAGATTGCTAGCAGTCGATGAGAGAACTTTCATATTACCACCCCAGCTTGTATTCGGATTAGAAAGCTCTGGAGTGTAATTAGATGTTCCCGGTGTATCTGGCATAAAAACAAAATCCATTACGCTAACCTGTTGATCAGATCTGGCAACCTGTTTACGATCACCATAAATCTGTTCCACAGTAATATCAGAAGGAGTTCTTGTAAACCAAAAGGTTTTTCCTTTATGATCCATTTTTTCAAGTCGGCTTAAACCGGGTAAGTATGTTAATGAATCGGGCGGACTTAAATCTCTCCATGAAGTATAAGAAACGCCAATAGGTATTATTCTTTTAGCACCTTCAAAATCATCTATGTACGCAATACTTTTTCCGCCATCTGATAATACTGTACTTTTCTTTGTGTTTGGATCGGGATCTATATAAGCATACTCGCCGGATAAAGTAAATGATGACATTTCACGTGTTGAAAAAATATTGTCTATTGCTTTTGTAACAATTGGAATATCTGCCTGAGTAGAGAAATCTAACCCATAAATTGTATTGCTTAAAGGTTCTTCACCAATTCTTACTTTATCACTTAAAGTCTGCTGATTCAAATTCAAAATTGAAAAACCGAGTTTGGTTTTTTTAGAAAACTCGTATATACCTCTTGCACCCAATAGAGTTTTAGATGCTAATTGAAAAAGATCATTTTGTTCATAGGTAATCCTTAGATCAGCTCCGGGTACAAGCGCCGCATCATTTCTGATTGTTAATGTACCGATATTATAATCGACAGAATAATCAACTTTGGAAGTTAGTTCCCTGCCGTTAAGTAAAACTCTAACTGAATTTTCAACAACATTAAATCCAAGTTGATAAGTTGAAGAGGCATCACCCGAACTTTTCCCAACCAATATCCATTTATCATTGACTTTATCCTGACGGGCAAATGTTTTAGAAGTTGTATAAATGGAATCATATCTGAAATTGTCTGTTAGTCCATCAGGTAAATTTTTAGCGAAAGGCTGAAGATTTGGAAAAAGAATTTCACCGGTTGCGGGGAAAATTGTTATTCCTGGTCTGTAATCAAATTTATTGTCCGGATCACCCTGCCCACTGGACCCTGTGTTGTCAAATCCAAATGCATTTAAAAACCTTACAAGACCAGCTGATCCCTGAACTTCTGAAACTGCCTCACTACCATCAATCTCGTAATTAATATCAAACTCAAAACCATCCGGTTTTATATTCCTTGCACCAACAGGATAAATATTTTTAAGCTGAAGTTTCCAGGCTGTTTGATAGTCAGGTTGAAGATTTTTGGGTTTAATTAATTTAAGAATAAGTCTTTTTGATAAATTTGTATCTGCCGGTGTCAGAAATTCACCAAAAATAAGGTCATTATCATTACCGGGTCCGTTCTCAGTACGATATGCAACCGCAATAATATCTATTTCATTAATAGCAGTTTTGAATGTTATAAAACCTGTTTCTGGTTGTAGAGTATAATCCACATCTGGGGTTAATAACAAAAATCGACCAGATTCTTCTTCACCCGGACTGGGATTTTCTATATCATTTCTAAGATTTTCATCGTAGGCTCCATTTAAAGGAATCGAGGTAAGGTTGATGTAAGCATTTGCGTCTCGCTCTTTAGATTTGTCAATATTGATAACGTTAATAGATTTCCATACCTGGATATCTTTTACAAAATAGTTATTGTCAATTTCAGGAGTTGGACTACCATAATATCTATTAAAAAGATCTAATCCGGGAATCGTGCTTGCATATAACGTATCAAGAAAGTAATGGTTAGTTGAGTAATCATATGCACGTATCTGAAATTCTTGTGAAGTTGTTCCACTCGAAACGGTAACTTCTTTTGTTTCACCTTTCTTCTGACTTGCTAAAGTAGTAAGAGTAAAAGGACCCATTTTAAATTGAGCTTTCAAACCAAACAAAGCTTCACTACCGCCGATAAGAGGAGAAGTTTGAAGTGTTACGTTACCGGCTTCAATACTTTGAATAATTTCGTCATCATAACCGGTGTATTTTATTTTAAGCTGGTTTTCATACTCAAACGTTCTTTCCGTGTTCCAGTCAGCAGCTATGTTAAGTTTATCGCCGATTGTTCCGTTCACATTAATTTGAACTTGTTGTTTAAAGTCGGGTTCATTTCTGGTATTTCCAAGTCTGGAAGCAGTAACACCTTCGGTTGTTTCATTTCTCCAGGCACCGCGAATTTGTACCTGTCCTCCTATTCTCAAACTAATTTTTGGTTCACCAAAAATGGTAAGAATGCCAACACTGGGTAATGGAATTTCAAAATCGGTTATGCTTTTTATAAGATCGCCAAGACCAACTTTAGAATCCTTCAATTCATACTTATAGCCAATTTCTTCCCAAAGTTTTCTTTCACGTAGTCTTATTTTCTCCTGAACATATTCTTCGATCGGCACTCTTAATAATATTTTGGAATCTTTGCCTCCTAAAATTTCTCGTATCTCTACAAAATTTCCGGTAGAGTCGATTGTAACTTTTTTCTGTTTAAAGGTTTGCGAAGGTTCAACAAAAAACTTAGATCTTTTTCTTTCTTTAATCTGAACATAAGGAACATCTTCACGTTGATATCTGAAATGTTCTAACCTGCCGGTTGAGTCTAAAGCCATCGAATCAACTTTAACTGTATCTTCAATTAAAGTGAAAGGATCAACCAATGAATCTGTGGGTGTTTTAAGTGTATCACTAACAAATATTGAATCGGGATTAGTTTCGCCTTCCCCCGTATCGGGAGGTGCTTCGAAATTTATGATTATATCACTTAAATCTGACTGGTTTGTAAAAAGTGGAGCGGTTGATTCTGCTGCATTAACTGCAAAATCAGTTTCCGATAAATAAGACAAGTAGGCTTTTAGCCAGAATTGACTATTTAGCTGGGTGCTCTTTTTAGAGTTTAAACCGACATTAATACCCGCATAAAAAATTATTGCTGCAAATAACAGCATGCGGAATATCTCGGAGAGCAGATTTAATATTTTGCGCTTGATAAAATTAACCTAAGAGAATTATAAAGACCGTATAGATGAATCGATAGAATCTCCTTTTATTTTATTTTCGAGGCAAAAAATTAGATAAAATGAGTTTTAATTTCAACAAGTAATTAAGGCTTTTTTTTATTATTTCAATCTTAAATTATCAGAAGTTTGAGAACAAATGAAGGTATTTATTTTTCTCATCTTTATTGTGACTCCGCCGGCTTGTTTGGCTTTTTGCATAGTCTTTTAATCTTGTCCTCATAGTTAGGCAATTTTTTAACCAGTTCTTCACAGTCAGCCATTTCAAAATCCTGAAAATCAAATCCCGGTGAAACTGTACATCCAACAAGTGCAAAAGAACTTTTATCTGAAAGCTCAGCTGCAAACCAACAATTCTTTTTTATTGTTGTTTGAAATATTTCTCCCTCCGAGATGTTCTTTCCTAAAAATATCTCGCTGAATTTATCATCTTCATCGAATAATGAAATTCTAATTGTTGATCCATCATAAAAGTGCCAAAGTTCATCGGATTTTAATTTATGAAAAGCAGAGAAATCATTTTTCTGCAGAAGAAAATAAATTGATGTTGAAATATTACGATTCCCTTTAAAGTTTCCGGGAAGATGTTCAGCTAAAATCATTTCACCAGCACGATAGACTTCTCTGTAATATCCGCCCTCAGGGTGTGGAAGTAGTTGAAGCTTATCAATATAGTATTTAGCTTTTTCTAACATTATTCTTTTTTCGTTCGTTATAGTAGTTAAACTTACAAGATTTTGCGTGAAAGATAGCATCGGTTGCCAATCTTCCGCTTTTAACTGCACTTTCAATTGTAGACGGTAAATTAGTATCTACCCAATCACCAGCAACAAAAAAATTCTCCAACCCTGTAATAACAGACGGACGCGAGTTGATTATATTTTCAGCAGGAACGAATGTTGCCCGTTTTTCTTTAATAACCTGATAATCAGTTATATTATTTTCAGAAATTCCGGTAAACTTTCTTAATTCTTTTGCAACGATATTAAATATTTCTTCTTTATTTTTTTCTATCAAATGATCTGCATCGCTTATAACTAAAGTAAGATGCGTTTTTTTTTTAAAGATCCAGTGCAAAGGTGAATTTATTAATCCGTAAAATTCTTCTTGTAATGGATTCTTTTTTAACCATAAATGAACAGACAATATTGCAGAATATCTTAGTTCAGGTTTTTTATTCAGATAAGAAACAGGAATGATTTTTTGTAATGCATAAAAAGGAACTGCTGAGACAACACAATCGAATTCATTTATATTTCCTTCATCGGTTTGTACTTCAACAATTTTTTCATTTTCAATTTTCAATCCAGTAACTGTGCGGGATGTGTAAATTCTTCCGCCGTTTTTTTCAATAAAAGCCTGAGCCTTATCACAATACGTTTCTGTAAGTCCGTATTTAGGAAGTACTATAGTTGAAGCAAATTTCCCATTTAAAAAAATTTCTTTAAGAACATCAGAAAATACTTTGGCCGCTGCTTTTTTTATGCTTGTATTTAAAGCACCAACGGCAATCACTTCCCACAATGCTTTATTAATCCTGCTGTTCTGCTTTTCCTTTCTTAACCATTCCTCAACCGTTAAACGGATTAATTCATTTTCGGAATAAGAAAACATTTTGAAAAAGAACTTAAGAATTTTTAGTCTGTCTGTAAATCCAATAGCTTTATAGTTAAGTATTCCAAATAATAAATTGAATGGATGAGGAAATGAAGCTGCTTTAAGTTTTATCTGTTCGAATCCTTCCTTAAGAAAATTTATTTCAAGTTCGGATTGATAAATAAGATTATCTTTTGCACCTATCATTTTCATAAAACGGAGAGTTTCATTATAACAGCCCATTAATATGTGTTGACCGTTATCAATAATGGTTGTTCCGTCTTTTGATAAAAATGAATAGGCTCTTCCGCCCAGTTTTGGAGAAGCTTCAAGGAGATCTACTTTGATGTTTTTATTGACGAGGTAAGCAGCAGTTGTTAGTCCAGCAAATCCTCCTCCAATAACAATGCATTTATTCATTAATAAACTAAATTATACTTTGCCCAAACGCCTAATGCTATCCCAACTTTTTCAAAAGTGGATACTTTGATATTTTTGTTGTACACATCATATTCAGCAGCGATAATTTTTTCCAGCATTTTATAATAAATATGCTGCATAGCACGGGCTGCAAACATGGTTTTCTTATCATCAAGGTCTAAATTTGAAGTTGCAAGTTCAAAATATCGCTTAGCTCTTCCAACTTCATAAGTCATCATATCTTTAAAGTTATCGTTGTAAACTTTGTTAAGAATTTCTAATTCGGAATAACTGAATTTTTTTAGATCATCCTGAGGAAGATAAATCCTTCCCCTATCCGCATCTTTGCTGATATCTCTGAGAATATTTGTAAGCTGAAGTGCAATACCAAGATTGACAGCAAAATCTTTAGTTGAAGGATTTTTATATCCGAAAATTTCTATACACATCAATCCAACTGTAGAAGCTACTCGGTAGCAATATAATTGAAGATCATCAAAAGATTTATATCTGTCATTCTGAAGATCCATTTCCATACCTTTTATTAACTCAAAGAAAGGGTCAAGAGGTATGTCAAACTTAGAAATCGTCTTCCCCAACTTATTGAGCAAAGTATATTCCGAATGACCCGAGAAAGCTCTTTCAAATTCTAATCGCCACCTACGAAGTTTTTCATATTTAATTTCCGCGGGCTCTGTACCTTCATCAATTATGTCATCGGTCTTACGGCAGAACGCATAAACAGTATTCATTGCATCTCTCTTCTCAGCCGGAAGAAGATTAAAAGCATAATAAAAACTGCTTTTGCTTTTCTTTGTTATTTCCTGAGCTGTTTCTACCATAATTATTATTTATTTAAAAATGATCTGAGCAAAATCTTTGTGATATTATTTTTACTTAAAGTTGGTCTTTTATACAAAACATTGTAATTATTCTTACGAATTTTGTTAAGAATTTCCTCGCCGCCTGAAATAGTCCATTTTATTTCGTATTTCAATCTGCCGTTTAGATAATCGTAAAGCTTTTTACCATCATCAAATAAGGATGCGGCTCTATCAATATTATGTTTAACTAATAACCTGAAATTATCATTTATTTTCCTTTTCTCAAACTGATTTTCGGATACTTTAAACTTTTCAAGTTCGTTTAAAGGATAGTAAATTCTTCCTTTTTTATAGTCATTAAAAGTATCCAGATAGAAATTTGTAAGCTGTAGTGCTGTGCAAATCTTATCGGAATAATGAAAAGCGTTTTCATTTCTGATATCAAAGAGTTGAAGGATTAGTCTACCAATAGGATTAGCAGATCTTTTACAATAGTCCATCACTTCCCTGAAATCATCATATCTTTGCTTAGTCACATCTTGCCTGAATGCTGAAATAAGATCAGTAAAAAGACTGGTTGTTAAATTTCTGTTTTTTATTGTTACAGATAAAGCATGTGAAAATTCACAATCAATAATTCCAGAGAGGGCGTCGTTGAATGATTTTTCAAATTCATCAAGCAGTTTTAATCTTTTATTTGCATCCATTGATCCTTCATCTGCAATATTATCTGCTGTTCTTGCAAACCAATAAATTATGGCAACATCGTTTCGTAAGTGTCTTGGAATAAGGAATGAAACTACAGGAAAATTTTCGTAGTGACTAGCCGCCAGTTCTCTTGCTTTGCCGTATGTTAGGTTTAAATCAGTCAAATAATATTATTGTAAAATTGCTTATCTAAGAAGAATAAATCTTTTGTAAAAATAATAAGAATTCTTCTTTGTTATTTAATCAATTCCTAATTCAATGCCTGGACATTTCGAAATCATTAGGATTATATCCCTGTTCTTTTAGAATTTGAAATATCTCACTCATTGTTTCTTTATCCAACTGCGAAGTGCGGCTTAATATCCAGCCATATTTTCTATTCGGAGTTCCAACTATTGCCCATTGATAGTCTTCATCAAGTCCTATTACCCAATAATCCCCCCAGAAAGGTCGCCAACCAAAGAAGCTTACAAAGCTAACCTCCAACTTTGCATTAGATTTTTTATCAACTACTCTTGCTACTCCTTCCGCAATATCAATTTCGCCATCTTCATCAAAACAGGAATTGATTACTTCAATTTCGCCGTCTTCACCCAAGACGTATTTTGCTGTTGTTCCCTTGACACAATGATCCTGAAAGCTATTTGGGATTTTAGTTATCTCGTACCACAAGCCAATATATTTATTAAGATCAACATACTTTACTGTCTCAGGTGGTTTTTGCTGAGAAAAAACGCTAAACGAAATAAGTAGAACTACAAACAGAATTTTCATCATTAAATTCCTTTTAAATTACTTCATCAATATAATTTTATGAGAAGAATAATGTTCACCAATATTCATTCGTAATAAATAAACTCCGGAAGAAAGTCCATTTGCATTAAAGTATAATTTATGTGTTCCGGCCTCACAAAAACTATTTGCAATTTCAGATACTAATTCGCCAATAATATTATAAACCTTAATAGAGAGAATTCCTGATTGCGCAATCTTAACACTAATCTGAGTTGAGGAATTAAATGGATTTGGATAATTAATAATACTATAAGCATCGGGGATAATTTCATTAGCAAAATATTTAACATTTGTAAGTAATTGTTTCTTCATTATTATCCTGTTATACGATTCATCTATTCTTTCCAAAGTAATAATTCCCTGGTCAATTTTATCAACAACAATATTCACAATACTATCAACAAGAGATTTTCCATCAAGTTTATTTGATGTATAAAGAAGAATATCATTACCTGCATTTATAGCAAGAGTAACTGCTTCATCAAAAGTATAATTGTCTGTTATTGCCCCCATAAACATTCCATCAGTGATTATCAATCCATCAAATGTCAATGTGTCTCTAAGCAAACCTTTCAATACTCTCTGAGAGAGAGAAGCTGGATAAATTGAATCTAAATTTGCATTGTAAAGATGACCGCTCATAATAAAATCATCAAATCCATTTTCAATTAATTTTTGATAGGGAATTAATTCTGAATCTGCCCAGGTATTCGTGATATCAGTAAATCCGTCATGACTATCATCAGCAGCACTTCCGTGACCGGGAAAATGTTTTAAAGTTGTAAATATATTTTCCTTATTAAACTCATCAATGAACCAGTTGCAATGATGAAAAACAGAATCAGGAATTTCTGAAAAACTTCTATCCTTAAGTCCAATCGCAGGACTAACGGGATTAACATTTACATCTGCAACCGGAGCAAGGTTAACATTAAATCCACTTTGCAGCAGCCAACCAGCCATTAAGCCTGCCCAATCACGTGTTGTATCTTCCTTGTTGATAAGAGTTCCAATTTCAAAAGCAGTTTTAGTATTCTCAAAACCGTTAGATTCTCTCAGTCTTGCTACTCTGCCACCTTCCTGATCAACAGAAATGAAAAGCGGAGTTTGAGAAATTGATTGTAAGCCATTTGTCAATTGCTGAACCTGAGACGGTGAGGTAATATTATAGCCCATTAAAATTACTCCACCAACTTTTCTTTGCTGAATATCATTAACAATCATCGTATCGGTTAGTTCAGTTCCCGGAAAACCAACCATAATCATTTGGGATATTTTATGCTCAAGAGATGTTTGGGCAAATGTAATATTTGAGAATAAAATGATCAGTAAAAAATTTTTCGTCAATTCTATACCTTTATAAATATTTTCTTTGCATAAAGAATCCACATTAATCCAAGCCATATCATAATATAGACTACTGCCCAGGCAAGTGAGGCGTTTATTGGTTGTAACCACGATAAGAAAAAAGTATTAAATAAATAATTTTTTAAGGTAATCGAGTTTCCGTCCGCTCCTGTCCATTGGATCATATACATCATTCTACCAACAATTCCTGAAAGGAAAAAAACTGTTATAGCATTCAATCCATAAACCTGGAAAGGTTTAATCCACCAGGTAACTTTTTTAACATCTATAAACCAGTAGCAGAAAGCAAGAAAGAAAAGTGCAAGCCCTGCCGTATAAAGTACATAAGAGCTTGTCCAGATATTTTTATTTAACGGGAACCAAAAACTCCATATCCATCCTGCAACCATTAAAACGCTTCCTCCAACATAAAGCCAAACAGTTTTTGTAGTTGGATCTTTTTCACTTCTCAATAAATTACCGGTAAAAATACCGAGCATCGCACTTCCAATTGCCGGAAGAGTTGATAAGATACCCTCAGGATCCCATACTTTTGTTCCAGACCATAAATGATTATTGAGTACCAAACGATCTAACCAGGCAGCAAGATTTGTTGTAGGTTCGAAGTTGGCATAACCAACCCCGGGAACCGGAACAAAGCTCATCAACGCAGCATATATAATTAATATAGCTCCAGTAAACCAGTATTGAAACTTTGTACTTGTAGTAAGAAATAAAATTGAAGAGAATAGATAGACAAATGCAATTCTCTGCAATACACCGGGAATTCTAATAGTAGCCCATGAAAATTGATGATCAAGCATTAAACCGAATGGGAATCCGCTTAAAATAATTCCAAGTGCAAAAAGAATAATAGTCCTTCTGAAAATATTTAGATAAAGAGCTTTCATACTTCCGCCCTGAGATTTGCGTTTAGTAAGTGAGTATGAAATTGCTACACCAACAATAAAAAGAAAGAAAGGAAAAATTAAATCTGTAAATGTGCAGCCGTGCCATTCAGCGTGCCTCAACTGCGGATAAATTGCTCCCCACGTTCCAGGGTTGTTTACAAGTATCATTCCCATTATTGTAATTCCCCTAAACACATCAAGCGAAAGTAATCGTTCTGAAGGTTTCATAACAAAACTCCAATAAGAAAATCGTTTTAATAATGTTAAAAATAATGAAAGTTTGGTGAATAGTAATGAAAAATATTTTAAGTTTGTATATAGTTGCTCAAATTTGTCATTCCCGCGAAAGCGGGAAACCATTGTAGAAGAATAATATAATGATCAAGCAATATTATGTTTACATTTTAGCTAACAAGAGGAATGGAACAATTTATATAGGAGTAACAAATAATCTTAAACGGAGAGTTGGTGAACATAAAGAAGATATAATTGAAGATTTTACTAAGAAATACAGAATTCATAATCTAGTATATTTTGAAAGCTATAATGACATAAAAGATGCTCTAACAAGAGAGAAAAGATTAAAGAAATGGAATCGAGAATGGAAAATCAAATTAATAGAGGAAATGAATCCTGATTGGTGTGATTTATACAATGATTTGTTTTAATTTATGAATGTTCTTTTTGCTAATTTTACGACTAATGCACCCATAGATTCCCGCTTTCGCGGGAATGACATAAACAGTCTATATGGAGTAACTCAATGAAAATAATCATCTTAATTGCAATGTTAACAACAATCATCTCAGCACAAACCCGTTTTACAGATATCAACCTATTAGTTCATTCAGGCGAATTTGCTAAAGCAACCGAAATGATTGATCAAAAATTAGCTTCAGAAAATCTTAGTTCTGGCGAAATCTTTGAACTTCGGTTTGAAAAAGAAAGAATGGATAGAATAAGGAAAGATTTTAATAAATCTGGAGAAGATATTTTGCTGTTCATAAATAAATATTATCCTGATGCAACAGAAAAAGATTTAGAGAAATGGGAAAATGATGGTTCCCTCGAATTTAAGATAATTGATGGACAGAAATGGTACTTCGAAAGGGCAGCTTCAAATCTTTTCAGAATAAACAAAGATGCAAAAAAGCAAAAAGAAAAAGTTGTTGGATACCAAAAGGATGGTCTGGATGTATTCCTTGAGGATTACATTTCAAAAGCTATTGATGAGTCGGCTAATTCTTATGAAACTTTAGTTAAACCTGTTGTATTAAGTCTTGATTATACTGTAACTGTCAAACCAGATGCCGTCCCACAAGGCGAAGTTATACGATGCTGGCTTCCCTTTCCGCGCGAAGATCATCAGAGACAGGTTGATGTTAAACTTTTAGCCATAAACTCAGATGAATATGTGATAGCTGATAATAATAATCAGCAGCGAACTGTTTATGTTGAAAAAGTTGCTCAAAAGGATCAACCAACAATTTTTCATATGGTCCTTGAAATTACAATGTTTGCAGAAATAAATTTCATTGAGCCTGATCTAATTAAACCTTACAACAAAGAATCCGGTTTATATAAAACTAATACTGCTGAAAGAGCGCCGCATATTGTTTTTACTGATAAGATTAAAAATCTATCTAAAAAAATTTTTGGTGATGAAACAAATCCTTACTTAATCGCAAAAATAATCTTTACGTGGATTTCACAAAACATACCATGGGCTGGTGCAAGAGAATATTCTACAATAGATAATATTTCTGATTACTGCATTTCAAGAATGCACGGTGATTGCGGAATCAAAACTCTTTTATTCATGACACTTTGCAGGTACAACGGAATTCCCTCAAAATGGCAGAGCGGTTGGATGCTTCATCCCGGCGAAGTTAATCTGCACGACTGGAGTGAAATTTATTTTGAAGGTTATGGATGGATTCCGGTTGATCAGTCTTTTGGTTTAACAGATTCTAAAGTTGATGATGAAAAATATTTCTTTCTTGGTAGCACAGATTCATATCATCTTATAGTAAATGACGATTATTCAAAACCTCTATTTCCCGCAAAAATATTTCCAAGATGCGAAACAGTTGACTTTCAACGCGGTGAACTCGAATGGCGTGGCGGAAATCTCTACTTTGACAAATGGAATTATAATATGAAAGTTGAGTATAAAGAATTTAAGTGACCTTTTATGGACGCCTTTTTTTTATATTTGCAGTGATAATAATTTCTTGTCTTTATTCACAATTTCAGGACTACAGATGAATAAAATCATACTAACAAT
>JALHTS010000023.1 GCA_022865965.1 Ignavibacteriaceae bacterium | reverse complement strand
TAAATTTAAGCACAAATAACCAGAGTTTTCAAACAAATTATTAAGTGTTTTTAGAATGTCATACTTCGTCTCCGCTCAGTATGACGGAATAATTAGATGCCACTCTGAGCCCCGATATTAATCGGGATAAACTCCGTCGAAGACTGGCTTAAACAATTAGCCTATGAAGCCAAACCTTTACATCGTTTCAACTCCCATTGGAAATTATGAAGACATAACTCTCCGTGCCTTGCGTATTTTAAAAGAATGTGATTTTATTTTCCGTGAAAAGTTTAAGGAGGCATGCAGATTTTGGCGGCAGCTTGTGGCACAGGGATACACATGGGGGATTAATATTTGCAACGACTAAACAATAATAGGTAGATGTGTTTATATTTAGCCGAATCAAATTTATTTTAAGTTTTCCCTATTCAAAATAATCCTTGATTTTATTATTGGTTATTCCTGCTGAAACTTCCTATTTTAAGTTCAACTAAGAAAAAAATATTTTCTGAATGATTCAATTAGCTCTTCCTCGACGATGTGCCGATTATAATTTTATAACAGGCAAAATCAATTCTCTTAATCAAGTAATTTTCCGGAGGTATAATGTTTAAAGGTCATCCTAAAGGATTGTATGTTCTCTTTTTTACTGAAATGTGGGAGCGGTTCGGATTTTATACGATGCTTTCCATTTTTGTTTATTATATGCAGGAAAATTTCGGCTGGGATGCTACTACCGCAACTGAGGTATATGGTATTTTCCTCGCGGGAGTTTATATCACACCTCTCATCGGCGGATGGCTTGCCGATAATGTACTTGGCTACGGTAAGACAATTACACTCGGGGCAATTATAATGGGTGTTGGTTATCTGATGATGGCTGTCCCCACGAGTTCTCCCGCTCAATTATATATTGCGTTAGCTGTTGTATGTATTGGAAACGGATTATTCAAAGCGAATATATCTGTCCTTGTGGGAAATCTTTATGCTCACACGCAAGGTTCACTAAAGGATGCTGGCTATAATATTTTTTATATGGGAATAAACATTGGCGCTTTTTATGCGCCCATGGCTGCCGCCGGTATCAGGCGCTTTGTAATGGAAAACTTTAACGTTACACTTGCTGAAGGTTATAATGCCGGGTTTGCTGTTGCGGCAGCGGGAATGGTTTTTTCGCTTTTGATTTTTCTAATCTTCAGAAAACATTATGCGAATGCAGATTACCAAGCTAAAGAAAAAGAAAATGCTGATGTTGATGTTGTTCTTACAAAACCTCAGGAAAAAGAAAGAGTTATAGCCCTGATAACAATTTTTGCGATTGTTATTTTCTTCTGGATGGCCTTTCACCAGAACGGTTCGGCGCTCTCATTATTCGCAAGAGATTATACTGATGTGTTTGTAGGTAATTTTACCTATCTCCTTTTTGATGTGCTAGGATTGCATGCTATTCTATTCATATTACTTGGAGGTGCCGCTGCATTTGTATCTAAAGCAACAAGGACAAAAGCAATAGGGGGGCTGTTCGCTGTAATTGGTTTGATTGTTTTAATTGTTAAGATAAATACTTTAGGCGAGCATAACGAAATTGCGCCGGAACAATTTCAGTCTTTTAATCCAATGTTCATCGTTCTTCTTACACCTATTATTGTAGGTTGGTTTGGCTATTTAAATAAAAAGGGCAAAGAACCCTCTTCACCGGCAAAAATTGGCATTGGTATGATAATAACCGGGCTGGCTTATATAGTAATGGTCTATGCTGCTACGGGTTTGCCATCAATGCTTTCACTCGATGGTGGCAGTTCTTCAATAACGATATCTCCATTATGGCTGCTGAGCACATACTTTATGTTAACGGTAGCTGAGCTTCATCTTAGTCCGATGGGATTATCATTTGTATCCAAAGTATCTCCACCTAAAATGAAAGGACTAATGATGGGCGGATGGTTTGGGGCAACTGCCATCGGTAATTATCTTTCAGGCTTTGTAGGAAGATTCTATCAAAATTGGGAACTATGGCAATTTTTCTTGCTGCTGGTTATTACTTCATTTTTCGCAGCAATAATTCTTAGACTATTTCTTAAAAAACTGAAACACGCAACCGAATAAAATTATCGGTAGTACGGAAAGAATTTACATAAAGAAATAAGATAGAAATAGTAAAGCCGTTTCAGAAGATTCTAAACTTAATTCTTGAGCCAGGGGATTTAGGCTGGACCTTTTAATAAAAGTCACAACCGAAAGGATTCTGAACGGCATCTCATAGTTGTGCCAGTACAGAAGTTAAACTATAGCCTTCAAACAGTTGTGATCTGAAGAAAGTAAATTTATTGCTATACAACCATCAAGCGGAGGTTACCTCTAAAAACTACAAACAGGAGATTTTATGGAACCTAAACTTTACATCGTATCAACACCAATCGGAAATTATGAAGATATAACTCTTCGCGCATTGCGCATTTTAAAGGAATGTGATTTTATTATTTGTGAAGAATTTAGAGAAGCACGCAGATTATTATCGCATTATAAAATTCAGAAAGAGCTTTTTTCACTAAATGAGCACAATGAAAATGAAAGTGCGAAGGAGTTAATTCTTAAACTTTTGGAAGGAAAATCCGCCGCACTGATTTCCGATTGCGGCACTCCGCTTTTTTCTGATCCCGGTCATTTATTAGTTGATCTTGCTTTACAAAACAAAATT
>JALHTS010000183.1 GCA_022865965.1 Ignavibacteriaceae bacterium | reverse complement strand
CGCAAATGTATGACCCATTGCTTCTAAATCATTTTATTTATCATGCCTATAATGAATATTGGATTGAAGGCATACGTGAATATTTGCCAGTAAAAGTTGTTGTAGAAAGGATAATATCAGATGTAAACAATGATTATCCTGTGGTAAATGGTTATAATTTATATCAAAACTATCCAAATCCCTTCAATCCAAACACAGTAATAAACTATTCAATTCAGGAAGCTGGTTTAGTAAAAATAAAAGTATACGATATTCTTGGGAGAGAAGTCGCAATATTAATAAATGAAACAAAAGAGGCTGGTTATCATTCAGTTGTGTTTAATGCTTCTAACCTACCAAGCGGAGTTTATATTTACACTTTAAAAGTGAACGGCTATGCTGATTCGAAGAAGATGCTGCTACTCAAATAAATTTTGTTTCAGTTGATTCGAATTAAACATAGAGGCATTTTATTGCCTCTATGTTTTGTATAAATAACCCTGGTTTTCTAACGCCCTCTAAGCTGCTCGTATTTTTTTAACTACTAATTTCCAACGATGTTGCTTTAATTAGCTGCTTCGTAAATTCTGACTTTGGTGCGGAAAATATTTTTTCAGTTTTATCCATCTCTACAATTTCGCCTTTAGATAATATCATTATACGAGTACAGAGAGATCTTAATATATTCAAATCGTGCGACACTATAATAAGTGTAATTTTCTTTTCGTCAGATATTTTTTTTATGAGTTTTAAAAAGTTTAATTGAGATTCAACATCTTGAGCTGAAAAAGGTTCATCAAGAATTAATATCTCCGGTTCAACTGAAATTATTCTTGCAAGTGCAACGCGCTGCTGCTCGCCGCCGCTTAGTTCAAATCCTCTTCTTTCCGTAAAGTCCTCATTTAATCCAACTAACCTTAAAGAACTTATTGCCATTTCATTAGAATTTACTTTTTCACCAAATTTTATTCTTATTGCTTCTTCAATTATATCTCCAACTTTGCGGATTGGATTTATTATCTCACTGCTGTTCTGAAATAAAATTTGAACAGGTTTTGTCTTTATTCCAGACCATTCATTGTTAAAATCAAAAGTTAACTTTCCAGTATTAGAAAAAATTATTCCGGCTAATAATTTTGCTAAAGTAGTTTTCCCGCTGCCGGATTCACCGGCAATACCGAGTATTTCGTTTTCAAATAATTTAAATGAAATATTATTTAATATTCTAAGATTCTTTCCTTTACTAAATACCTCATTTGATGGAGCATCGTAACTCAGGTTTTCTGTTTTTAATAGAATTTTCATTTGCTTAACTTTTTATAGGCATTAAGAAAAGAATTGATACAACTATTATTAGAATTCATTAACTCGTTAACTTCAATAAAATCAGTCAAAGTTCCCTCACTCAAAAAGGCAATTTTATCACTTACTTTTTGTGCGAATAAAATATCCTGTGTTACAATCAAGGCTGAATTATTCTTTCTACTCACAAAGTTTTTAATGGCTTTCAGTGATAACAATGAATTAACAGAATCAATTGCAGATGTTGGTTCATCAAGAATAATCAGCTGCGGATTTATAGCTAAAGCCAAAACGAAATTTAACCTTTGCAGCATTCCTCCGCTCAATTCATAAGGATGCATTAAAATCATTGAGTTATAATCGGGAAGTTGAAATTCGCAGAGCAGCTCTTCTAATTTTTCCTTTTTGCATTCAGCATTATCAAAATAATATTTCACATTTTTTAATGGATCAAGGCTGTTAAGCGAATCCTGAAACACATATCTTATCTCATTTTTGCGAATATTCAATAGTTCTTCTGATTTCAAATTGAGAAGATTTACATTCTTCCATTCAACGCCGCCCTTTACTTTGTAAAATCTGCTGTCAAGCAAACTTGTAAATGATTTGATAAGAGTAGATTTTCCACTTCCGTTTTTCCCGAGAATTGTATATACAGAATTTTGCGGGACTGAAAATGAGATATTAGATAATAAATCCCTGAACGAGCCCTGAACACTAACAGAAATATTTGCAATATTTACATTAAGCATTTAGAAAGTTTTTTTGTTATTGTTGGGTAAAATAATAAATTAAAATCACAATTATTCCTTATTATTTTACTGCTATGAGAAACATCAAACTTTTTTCCCAGGGTATCTTTTTCCTCTTCTTCCTTTTTGTGTCCTGCCAAAAGGATGAACCAATATCAACTGATAGACTGATAATCGGAATATCTGCCGATATAAAAACAATTAATCCCCTTTATGCATTCAGCGTTGATGAGGGCAGTATAGATGATATTCTTTTTCTTAGCCTCTTACGCATAAACTGGAATGAAATCAAAGGTGATCTTGATGTTGAACCTTGGCTTGCTAATTCGTGGGAATGGTCGGATGATTCGTCATCACTAAAATTCTTTATAAGAGATGATATTAAGTGGTCTGATGGAATTAGAGTGACAGCCGAAGATGTAGCATATTCCTTTGAGCTTTATTCCAATCCGCAGGTTCAGAGTAAATTTTACGGAACGTTTGAAAAGTTGTATTTGAATGAAGATTTAAGCATTGATATGTCCAAATCCATAGAGGTTATTGATTCATTTACAGTGAAAATTAATTTTATACCAAATAAAAATGTTAAGCTGATAAATGTTATTTTACCAATAATTCCCAAACATATATTTGAAAAATATGAATACGATGAAATCCCAACTGCTGATATAAATTTTAATCCCGTAACTTGTGGTCCTTACAGGTTAAAAAAGTGGGAGAGAAATGAAATGATAATACTTGAAGTTGATCCTTCTTCATTTCTTTATTCCGATGAAATGATAAAAGAATTGGTTTTCAAAATTGTTCCCGATTATAATTCACGCATTACCCAGTTAAAAAAAGGTGAGATTGACTTAGCCGAACAAATAAAATCCAATGATGTTGAAGGTTTAGTAGAGTCCGAAATAATTAATATTGTTCCCGTCAAAGGAAGAGAATATGACTTTGTTGGCTGGAACCATATTGATCCCAAAGTATTTTCAGAAACCGGTGAAGTAAAGGATAATAAATTCTTTAGTTCTGCAAATATCAGGCGAGCATTATCATATGCAATAAATCGTGATGAGATATTGAATGAATATTTAAATAATTGCGGTCAGCCGGCAGTTACTCCGGTTTCACCAATTTTTGTAGAATTCTTTGATAGTAAATTAGAACCATTAGAATATAATCCCGCTAAAGCAAAAGAAATTCTTAAACAAGAAGGTTGGACTGACACAAATAACAACGGCACAATTGACAAAAAAAGTATTGAGTTTTCATTTACACTTTATGTTCCGGGGGGAAATCCACTCAGACAATTTGCTTCAACTATTATAAAAGATAATCTAAAAGCAGTTGGTATTGATATTAAAATAGAAACAATCGAACTGAACAAATTGATTGATAATCTGTTTAATAAAAGTATGGATGCCTGGATTGCAGCTTTTTATATTCAGATTCCTCTGGAACATCAAATGGTCTGGTCTTCTGATCTTGATGCTGCACCTTTCAATTTTATGAGTTACAGAAACAAAGATTTGGATTTAATCATTAATGCACTCGGACAAAAAGTATCTTATGGAAAAGAAAAAGATTTACATCAGCAGTTTCAAAAGATTATTTACGATGATCAGCCGATAACTTTTCTTTACTGGGTTGATAATATTGTTGCTGTAAATAAAAAAGTAAAAACTTACGAAATAAATCCTCTCGGTGCTGTTCAGCATTTATTGGATTGGAGATTAAACTAATAGAACTATGAATAAAATCATTTCGGGAGCAGTGATAAAAAGGATTCTTTCTTCTATTGTTGTACTGTTTCTCGTGGTTACGTTTGTATTTTTTTTGGTGAGATTAGCTCCCGGAAATCCTGCACAAAAATTTTTATCGCCAGATTTCAATCCCAAATTAGCAGAGCAAATAAGTAAATCGTTCAATCTGGATAAATCAGCATTTGAACAATACATAGCATTCTTAAAAAATCTTTTTACAGGTGATTTCGGATCATCATATACTTATCGTTCACCTGTTTTTAGTGTTGTTTATGAATATCTTTCATTCACAATATTGTTTACTTTTCTTGCATTCATTGTACAAACATCAATAAGTTTTTGGCTGGCAATCAGATCGGTAAAAAAGATAAACGGTTTGTTCGATAGAGTCGCAGATAAATTCAGTCTGGTTATTTATGCAACACCTTCTTTTGTAATTGGTTTATTTTTAATACTTATTTTTTCCGTTCAGTTAGACTTATTCCCAACTTCTGGTATTAAATCATTGGATAATTCCGAACTTCCTTTCTTCAGTCGGATATTGGATTACTTGTCTCATCTAATTTTACCTTTGGTAACATTATCAGTAGGAGGAATAGCTGTTTTCTACCGATACCTTCGTGACAATATGAATGATATTTATAATCATAACTTTGTAATGAATTTAAGATCGATGGGATACGATGAAAAAACAATTTTACGCAAACATATTTTTCCGAATACATTGGGACCATTTCTCTCAATTGCGGGAATTGAACTTGGAATTTTATTCGGCGGTGCATTAATTACTGAGGTTATATTCGGACTGCCGGGAATGGGAAGATTAACAATTTCTGCAATATTTGAAAGAGATTATCCGCTTGTTATCGGCTGTACAATTGCGGCTGCTTCATTAATGATAATTTCAAATCTTATAGCCGATTTAATTAAAATTAAAATTGATAAACGACTTGTAAAAGATCTACTTCAGTAATGAAATTA
This sequence comes from Ignavibacteriaceae bacterium, assembly GCA_022865965.1. Lineage (GTDB taxonomy): Bacteria > Bacteroidota > Ignavibacteria > Ignavibacteriales > Ignavibacteriaceae > JAGXRK01. The sequence continues at coordinate 515 of JALHTS010000183.1, read as the reverse complement.
AAAATTAAAATATGGCATTTTATTTCGTTTATCTGGCTGCTGATTTTCATAATTAGATTTGAAAGAATATTCGAGCTTCTGAATTTACTTGGTTCGTATATCAAATTTCTTTTTGTTGATATAAATTCAGCTGCCAATCAATTTGATTTGGCATTAATTGATCATCTGCTGGGAGGTTTGCTGTTCATCCTGATTCCTGTGTTTCTAATAATTCTTTTACGAAAAAAGGCTGTATTCACAAGTAAAAAAATATTTTTATCTGCTGCTTTCATAATTCTTCTATTATACGGTTTTCTATTTGCACCGTTGATAACCGATAGAAATCCGGGTCTTTACAAAGATATTTCTGTTACAAAATTACTTGTGCCATTTAGCAGTGTTAAAGAGATACGCTTAAATAAAGATGTTAATTACGATATTGATGAAGCGAATAAATTTATAAACTTGAAGAATAGTGTTATAAAATTGTCGTTTGATAACTATTTGGTCTATTGCGATTCAGCTTTCATTTCCGG
>JALHTS010000182.1 GCA_022865965.1 Ignavibacteriaceae bacterium | reverse complement strand
GCGGGGATTTATTAAAGCATTAACTGCAAACGTCTGTTCAGCGTTGCGTGGAGTAATTCCATACACAGTAGTTTTATCAACCTTCTGCAGTAAATCTTTATTTTGATTAAGATAAGCAAGTACCGATCTGCTGTGGTTACGCAATATGTAATATTTATTTGGGAGCGCTTCGCCATTTAATCGTTTTAATAATTTTGCTGCGGATACTTCATAAGGTGGTTGAAATAGTTTTACCAGCACGTCATCGTCAAAATTTTCAACAATTCCTTTTCCACTGTATAGTTCCTCAATACTTTTTACCCTGTCGGTTGAGTAATCTTCTGCCCGTATACCGAGTGCCTTAGCCTTCATTCGAAGATTAACATCTTTTGTAACCAAAATAACCTGCGCTTTATCTTTGAGCTTGTCTTTCCAGTCACAAGCAACGCTTAATACACGATGGTCAGGCGTATCATCTTTAAATACATCTTTGATGGAAGGATTGAGTCCTTTTGAAATTGCTATGCGGAGTTTACCACGATTTTTGCCCATAGAAATTCCACCATTGAAAAGTGCGGAACCTGTCATTGAATCCAAAGTACGTGCAAATTCTCTTGCATTAAGATTAATTACCTGGCTGCCTCTTTTAAAATGATCAAGTTCTTCAATAACCGTGAGCGGAATTATAACATCATTTTCCTGAAACATATTTATTGAAGATGCATCGTGAAGAATGACGTTCGTATCCAGAATAAAAGTTTTAGGTGCTTTTTTTGAAGAAACGGATTTTTTAGCGACCATAATTATTAAATCTTTTTGTTAGTGAATGATTTTGGAAAGAATATAGAAAAGCTTTCGTTAGAAAGAAGCTTGTGCAATGTATAAATGTTTCTGACAAAATATAAATAACAAAACTATTGTTGTGTTTCAGTTGCAAAAATGAGAAATAAGATTATCAAATTCAAATTTAGAATTTATTAAGATTTAGTAAGGATGTGGTGGTGGAATGATGGAATCCGTTGAAACTAGAATAAAAGCATCCATTATTCCACCTTATCAAAATGTTGTGTGTAACTTTTGTATATGAACTTATTTTGCTTTTCCCTGGTTCGCAACCGCAGCAGCAGCTTTTGCAATTTCTTCCTGATCACCGAGCTAATAATTTTTTATTGGTTTTAAGTTTTTATCATATTGAATATTAAAATAATTCTCATTACCTTTTAATAAATAAATGTATAACCGCTTTTATGTATAAATGTTTTAGCTATACTCTAATTATTCTTAGTGCCTTTTATTATTCGTGCATAGATAATGCAGTTGATTCAAACGATAAAAGAATTACTATTTTTCCAATTCCACCATTGTACTTTGATAATCTTGCCTGGCATCCGACTAGTAACTGGATAGCTGTCTTACATTCAGACAGTATTGATTTGAATAATGATGGAATAAGCGATACATCTTTTTCCGGTATCTGGTTAATAAATGCTGAGACCGGGCAGAAAAAATCATTTCTCGATTATAGTCCTAGCTGGCATGCCTGGAGTAAGGATGGACATAAACTTGCAATGGTTATAAGGAGTCAGATTTATACTATTAATATTCCAGGTATTGATCCTGTTGTGATTGATACCGCAAGCCTTATACAGTTAACATTTGAAGGAGGTAATTTTTTCCCGTCTTTCAGTCCAGATGGCGATTGGATTGTATATGATTCAAATATTGATTCGCCAACATATGACATCTGGAAAATGCAATCCAATGGAAGCGGTAAAGAAAAAATTAGAGATACAATTGATTGGGGCGGAGGACGTATTCCTGACTGGTCCCCTAACGATAATATGATTGTTTACCAAACTTTTTTTGAGGGAACTCAAGCAGCTG
>JALHTS010000181.1 GCA_022865965.1 Ignavibacteriaceae bacterium | reverse complement strand
GAATAATTTCTCCATTAGATTGTTGCACTTCTTTAATTACAGCTTTAAGTCTTTCCTCAAACTGTCCACGGAATTGTGTTCCCGCAACAAGAGCCCCCATATCAAGGGCAACAATTCTTTTTGTTTTTAGATTTTCCGGAATATCGCCTGAAACAATTCTATGTGCGATACCTTCAGCAATTGCAGTTTTACCAACACCTGGCTCACCAATTAATACCGGATTATTTTTTGTCCTTCGTGATAAAACCTGAAGCACTCTGCGGATTTCTTCATCTCTGCCAATTACAGGATCAAGTTTCCCCTGCTTTGCAAGTTCATTTAGATCTCTTCCATACTTTTCCAAAGATTGATAAGTATCTTCAGGATTTTGAGAAGTAACACGTTGTGTTCCGCGAATTTCTTTTAAGGCAGAAAGAATATCTTTATAACTAATTCCGTTGTCGCGCAAAAGTTGTCCGGCTTTTCCTTTATCACTAGAAAGCGCAAGCAAAACATGTTCGGTAGAGACATAATCATCTTTTAAATTACGAGCTTCTTCTGCAGCAACATCAAATACTTTACCCAATGGTTGAGACATTTGCTGATTTCCCAAACCTGTTCCGCTTACTTTGGGAAGTGTTTCCAGGAGTTGCACAACTTTTAATTTAACAGCATTAAAGTTTCCGCCTGTTTTCTTTATTATATTCTCAGCAACATTTCCGCTTTCCTGCACAATTGATGCGAGAACATGTTCCGGCTCTACAATTTGATTATTATAATTCTGGGCAATCTCAATTGCGCTTTGCACAACTTCCTGCGCTTTTACTGTTAGTCTATTAAAATTAAACGACATAATATATCCTTTTAAAACACGTCACACTTCGACTTCGCTCAGCGTGACAACCAAACACCGAACATTAAGCCTTTATCATTTATCATTTTTCGAAGAAGCATAAAGTTCGCTTGCTTCTGTTAACATTTTATTTAATCTATTTACAAGCTTATGCGGATCATCAAGGTTTCCTTCAAGTAGCAATGCCGATTCATAAAGCTGCTCGGCAGTATCCACAATGAACTGATCGCTTGAGTCTTTCTTAAATACACTCAATAAATTTCTAATAAGCTTATGATCTTTGTTTATTTCCATCAATCTTTTCTGTGCCGGAAGTGCCATTCCCTGATTAGACATCTTCAAAATCTTTTGCATTGTTGATGACATTGTATCATCGGGATTTATTAAGCAAGAAGGACTACCTTTCAATCTTTTTGATTCTTTTACTTCTGTAACTCTGTCGCCAAGAACTTCTTTCATTCGTGAAACCAGAGAATCGAAATGTTTTTCATCCTCTTGGCTAAGCTTTTCTGATTGATCCTCTTTCTTTCCAACATCTTCAAGATTATCAAGTTCTTTTAAATCGGCACCATCAACAGATTTGAATTCAAAATCTTTATGCTTGCGAATTGATGTAACAACAAATTCATCAACCGGATCGTACAGATAGAGAACTTCCAGTCCCTTTGATTTGAATATTTCAAGGTGCGGATTTAAATCAATCGCTTCCCTGCTTGTACCTAACGCATAATAAATTTCTTTTTGATCTTTCTTTAGTCGTGATGTATATTCTTCAAGAGAAACAAGTTCTTTTTCGTCCTTACTTGCTGACGAATTAAATCTTATTAACTGCTGATATTTATCTGAATTCGTAAAATCCATATAACCAAGCTTAAATATCTTTCCGTGCTCTTTCCAGAATTCGGTATATCTTTCAGGAGAATCTTTAGCAACTTTGGTTAAGTGTGAAAGAACGTTGCTTGTTACGCTGTTTGATATTTTTGTGAAGATTATGTTTTCCTGTAACGTTTCTCGCGAGATATTTAACGGCAGATCTTCTGAATCAACAACACCCTTAACAAAGCTTAAATATTCGGGAAGCAAGTCTTTATTTTGATGTTGGATCAAAACTCTTCTTACGTATAAATCCAATCCGTAATCATCCCGATTGAAACGCCAATACTCATAGCTTTTCTTTGGAATAAACAATAATGTATTAAACTGAATTGGCGCATCTACGGAAATATGGATTGTTTCAAATGGACCTTCGTTATCGTAAGTTAAAAACTTGTAGAACTCATCATATTGTTCTTTTTTAATTGATGATTTGGGTTCACGCCAGACAGCAGCAATAGTGTTTACCTTATCTTTTTCCAGGTAAATAGGGGAAGAAATAAAGTTAGAATGTTTTTTGATTATTCCTTCAAGTCTGTATTTATCTGCAAATTCTTTTGCATCATCTTTAAGATGAATTTCAATTGTGGTTCCGCGGTTAATCTTTTCATCAATATCAGAGACTTCATAATCACCGGCTCCATCGGATTTCCATTCAACAGCAGACTCATCTTTTTTATAAGATTTTGTTTTAATGATTACTTCCTTTGCAACCATAAAAACCGAGTAGAATCCGATTCCAAATCTTCCAATAATATTGTTTACGGCGTCTTTACTTTCAGAAAGCTGCTTTAAAAATTCTTCCGAACCTGATTTTGCAATTGTTCCAATGTTGGCAAT
>JALHTS010000180.1 GCA_022865965.1 Ignavibacteriaceae bacterium | reverse complement strand
CTTTGCTACAGTAACAAGATTGATTTTTCCGTTCCAATTTAACTGGATTTGAAGAGTAACAAGCATAGCAAGATGCCAGTTAGGACTTTTATCTCTAAGCCAGATATTGATGTCCTTTTGCATCCCAAACGCAATGCGGTTATGCTGCTTTAATATCATTACGCCCATATCGTGGTTATATGAATAATCTGTCAGGTTACTTATCACGTGATTTTTGGAATCATCATTTCCAAGAGTTAAGAAAAGAGTATTCGGTCTGAAGGCACCACCTTGCAATGTCTGAATTACATGCTTTGCACCGTGAAGAAATTTATCATCCTCAATTATAGTAGAGTTAACAGATATTTTTTCCTTCTTTAGCGGCTCCATTAATTCATCAAGAGCTGCCTTTGTCTCACCATTTATCTCACTTTTAACCGAGAACGCAAAAATGCTTCCCGAGGGATAACAGATATTTCTGATAAAGAGCAAGGGCCCGCCCCAAATTTTAGGATCTTCAATTGGAATTAATAAATCTGGTTTCCAGGCAATCTGATGACGCGGAAATTTTGCCGCTACTCGTGATGCTTTTTCAGCCAGGACGAGAAACATTCCGCCCCTGATATCTCCCCAATCAGCAGACAATCCTTTTTTAGTTAGCCAGATATAAAGCAATACAATAATTATTATTGCCACAACACTGAAAACCGGATTTATCAAGAACATAATGAATATACATCCAACGGCACCAAACAAAGAAACAAATTGAGGAATCTTAAATGTTGGTCTGAAGCTTATTATCTTCATACTCTGCTGTAAGAAAACAACCAGGTTTAGCATTCCGTAGGTTATTAGAAAGAACAAAGTTATTAATGTTGCCAGGGCATTCAAACTTCCGAAGATGAGAGCAACGAGAATGATAGTACCGGTAAATAAAAATGCATTCCTTGGTTCATTCTTTTTTGTCTTTGCAACAAAGATTTTATGGAAAGGAACTGTTTTCTGTTCCGCAAGAGCTTGAAGAATTCTGGGAGCACCAATTATGCTTCCCAAAGCCGATGAAAAAGTAGCAGCAAGTATTCCAAGTATAACCAGAACCCCAACTCTGGAATATTCCACCATAGCCATCTGATTAGATCTTAAAACCTCCATTGGGATTATGTTTGCTGCAAAAACGGCAATGGATACATAAACAAATAAAGTAACACCAATAGCACTAAGAGTTCCTAATGGAATTGATTTTCTTGGATTTTTCAAATCCCCTGATAGATTTGCACCAGCCATAATTCCTGTAACAGCAGGAAAAAAAATTGCAAACACCTCCCAAAATGAACCATCCTCAAAACCTCCTATAAGTACAACAGACTCTACTGGCTGAGCATCGGTAGCAAAAAATGAAACGATCGATGCTGCTATTATAGCCATAATTATATATTGAAACTTAATTGCAAAGTGTGTGCTGATAGCAGAAATTGTAATCAATATTACCCAAGCCGAAACTCCAACTACCAACGCAGGATGATTTGGAAAAACTAATAACCAGCCTTCTGTAAATCCAACAATATATAAAGATGCAGAGAGGGTTTGAGAAATGTAAAATGGAATTCCAACACTTCCTCCTGCTTCTAAACCAAGTGATTTGGAAATAATGGAATAAGCTCCGCCTGCACCAATTTTTATATTCGTGGTAATCGAAGACATTGAAAGTCCGGTACAGATGGTAATAGATTTCGCAAGAAGGATGATTGCAAGTGCCCCAAGCAGACCTGCGTTACCAACAACCCAGCCAAGTCGAAGGTACATAATCACACCAAGAATGGTAAGAACATCCGGTGTGAATACCCCACCGAAAGTACCAAACATTAGTGATTTGGAATTGGTTTCTTTCCGCTTTAATATTTTGCTGATATTTACAGGCAACGACGAAATAGTGATATAGTGATGTTGAGTAATTTTCTGCTCAAATATACAAATCATTTAGAATTAAAATATGTGTAACGTAATGCTATTTCTAAGTGTCTGCTAAATCAAAAACCAAATAATTAAAATTCAGCACTTATTCCAATCGAAGGTAATATCCCGATAGAAGAGGATTCATCAACACGTTGTTCACGAACATCCCATCTTATGCCGCTTAGGTTATTTCTGTTATAAATATTTTGAATGTCAATATAAGTTATTAATGTCCAGTCCGTAAAAAACCATCTTCTGTCAACACGAATATCAAGACTATGTGTAGATCTCATTCTTTTAGTGTTATATTCGACAATATTTTGAGTACCATCAGAATTAAAAGGAGTATATGGTCTTCCCGAAGCAAAACGGAATTTTGTACTGACTTCCCAATGTTCGTTAAATTTATAGCCACCGCTTAGATTAAATATCCAGTTCTGATCATAGCTGCCTGGTCTTTCAATTCCATCTAATGCTGTAAAGCCTGTCTCACTGTAGGTTAGACTTAGTATTCCGTAATAAGGAGTCTGAGAGAGTTTCTTCTGGATTGATAACTCAACACCGCGTGCATTTCCAAATCCTTCACTTAATAAGGGTTCAAGTCCGAAAGAAGAATAATTATCATCGCTTCCGGAAAAGCCTGCTCCTGTATTTGCCAGAACAAGATACGGCCTTACTAAACTGGTTGGATAATTTGAATAATATTTATAAAAACCTTCGACATTCAGCAAAGCATCTTCATTTAACCTGTGATCAAATCCTAAAACGTACTGATTTACTTTTACATTTTTTAAATTTCTATTTCTTTCATCAGCAATTAACCAGATGTATGATGGTGACTGATAATAAATTCCGGTACTAAAATTTAGATTCGTGATTTCAGTCAATCTGAAGGAAGTAGAAAAACGTGGACTCAAATATGTTTTCGTCTTAATCGCATTAAAGTAATCTGCCCTTACACCAAAATTGGTTGTTAATCTGTACAGTGGACTGAAATTAAAATTAAAATACGATCCCAGTTTCAGAAAATTTTCACTTTTATTCAGTGATGTAATTGGGAGTGAATCGCCAAAACTTGTTATAAAAGTTGGAAATAAAATATCTGCATCAAATTCAATGAGTTTTACTGAACCGCCAATATTTATTTCTGAAGTGTTATTTAGCTTATAAACAACATCGGCTCGCAAATTGTTTTCTTCTTCTTTTGATTTGTTGGTAAAGATTGGATTAAGAAGCGAGTCTCTTTGACGCGTATTAAAATCAGTATAATTTCTGCTTAAAGAAATGTTGAAAAATCCTTTTTCAATTAATCTCCTGTAGCTAAATCCTGCCACATATTGGATCTGATCACTTCCAAGAATCCTTGAGTTATCAAATCGCTGATCTTCCGTATCATTAAAGAATTTTACATTATCGAAAGCACTGATGAATAAGAATGAAAGCGAATTATCATTGTCAATTCTGAAATCTGCTTTTGTTAAAACGTCATAATATTCGGGAACAAATGCAAAATCGGCAGCTTTAAAAATAAAATCCAAATAACTTCTTCTTGCTGAAAAAATAAAAGAAGAAATTTCGTTAAACAAAGGACCCTCAGCATTCAATCCAAATTGTGTTGCCGAAATAGTTGCTTTACCGCCAAGGCGATCGTTTCTGCCGTTTCTTAAATCGATGGACAGAACAGATGAAAGTTTATCGCCATAAAGACTTGAAAATCCACCGGTTGAAAAAGAAGTTTCTTTTACAAAATCCAGATTGATAAAGCTAAGCGGACCGCCGGTGGCGCCCTGAGTTCCAAAGTGATTTATATTTGGCACTTCTATTCCGTTAACAAGATAAAGATTTTCTGAAGGTGCGCCTCCTCTGACTATCAAATCGTTTCTTCCAGCATCGGCTTGTGCAACTCCGGGTAAAACCGATAAAGCCCGCACAACATCTTCAAAACCGCCCGGGCTTCTTCGAATCTCTTCATAACCAAAAGTTCTTACACTGTTTACTTCAAAAGGATTTTTTCCAAAGTAATCACTTTTAATGACAATTCCTTCAAATTCAATTGCTTTAGTATTAAGTTCAAAAAATACTTGAGTT